>NZ_CP090646.1 GCF_029633825.1 Burkholderia contaminans
GGGGTTCTACGCCGGAACCCCAGAAAATTCCGTCATTCCACATTGTGAACGTCAATCGGTTTGTTGCCTGACGTGCCGAGCGAGTAACTCAGTCGGTAAATGCCTGCCCGAACTGCCGTGCCCGCTTTACATCGTCGGTATGCAAGTAAATCGACGTGGTCGAAATCGACGCGTGACGCAGGTTATCTCGTACGGCGCTCAGCTCAACCCCTCTGGCGATCGCGTGGGTCGCATGGGTGTGCCGCATCCAGTGCGGAGAGGCCCGATGCAGCTTTTCAGCCAGCACCGGATGGTCGTTCTTGATAATCTGCGCGACGAGCCGAAAAAACCGGCGCATGACTTCCCACAGCCGCAAGGGCTTGATGCCGGCATCGGCGTCGTCAAGGCTGCCAATCAGGGACGTGGTCGGATTCCAGTGAGCACGGCTGACAGGAAGCCCCCGCTCCTGCAGATATCGGTCCAGCGCTGTGCGCGCTAGGGGTGTCAGGGTAACGCGGGCTGGCTTGCCGCCCTTGCCGACCACGTGCAGCCAGTGATCACCGGCTGCGTCGACTTCGATGCTGCGCAGTGTGGCGTCAGCCAGTTCGCTGATCCGCAGTCCCGTTGCGTAGCCGAAATCCAGCATGAACCGCAACCGTTGCGCAGCGGGCGCCTGCCAGCCGTACGACCACTCGAGCCCGTTGGCGATGGTGCGCGTCAGCATCCATTCTCCTTCGGTGAAAGCGTGCGAGGTTTCAAGAGCCATGGCGCGCTTGCTGCCGCGTACCTTGATGCCGGAGAATGGGTTGGCCACGACGTAGCGCTGCTCGACCAGCCAGCGGAACATGGCGCTGAGCACGGCAAGCGCATGCGCAATCGAACGGGCCGAGAGGTTGTCGACAAACGGGCGCCAGTCCGTTGATGTGCGCGGCCGCGGTGGCCCGACCCAGCGTTCTCGCGGTGTAGGTCTGCGCAGAAACGCCCTGTAGTCGGTGGCATCCCGGGTGGTCAGCGAAGACAGCGCCTTGCCGCGAGCAACGATGCCCCAGAGAATCAGCCGTTCGGCTTCCTTGCGGTAGGCCCGCTGCGTGGCCGGGGATTCGTGCAACGCGAGCCATGCCTGGATAGCGTCGTAATCGTTGTCGACGCCGAGGATGCAGGCCGACACCGGTGCGCGGAAGGCGCCGGCGGATCCGTCGATCTCGTGCGGTAGCCGTAGTTGCTCCCAAGGCGTCACGACTGACTGCCGATCCGCGATGATCAGTGCGCGGGCCCGCTCCGTGAGCGCCGGGTACGCGGCAAAGAAGGCCTCGATCCTTCTTGCACTGGCCGGCCCGAGACCCGGAATGACGGTCCACCACTGCCGGCGACGCGGAATCCGTACCGTGAGATCGGCCAGGGTCCGGATGCCGGCCGCGTGCAGGGTGCGGGCAGCGCGATTCGGCAGCCAGTGCGCAATGTCGTCGCCGATCTGCGGAGCTGGCGCAGGCATGATGCGCAGTAGCTCGACAGCCTGCGTGGTGGCGCGCGCATGATGCATACGCTTTTGGGCCGGGCATTCGAACAGCGTGGCCAGATCTGCCCGCTGTCGGTTACGGGCATAAAGTGCCAGTTGCCGGCGGATCTGGCCGATGACGCCGCGGGCTGACTGGCTGTGGCTGAGCCGATCTTGCATGTACCGGTGTGCCGCCTCACGCGAGGATGCGCCCTCGTACCAGGCACGCAGCGCTGCCAGTGCATCAGCATCAGGAAAGTCGGTCGGGATGTCGGCGGCGGACGGGCTCGTGGGGCGCGTTTTCATGTCATCGAGTTTAATATGGAAACAATGCCACAGAGATAATAAAGCTTATCTCTGTAGAATGCGGGAGTTCAATATTTCTGTCGTACCCCATGTCGTGATATCACAAAATTGAAGGATCTGACGTTGCGTGGAGAGGATGGTCGATGATCAACAAGAATAAGCTGCTCAGCGTCTTTTCCGACGCCGAACAGGAAGCCCTGTATGGCCTGCCTGATTTCGACGATGCGCAGCGGCTGGAATACCTGGCATTGACCGAATCCGAACTGGCGCTCGCCAGTAGCCGGCCCTCCATACCCGCGCAGGTCTATTGCATCTTGCAGATTGGCTACTTCAAGTCCAAGCACGCCTTCTTCCGCTTCGATTGGGACGAGGTTGAGGACGATTACGATTTCGTGTTGAGCCGCTATTTCCACGGCGAGCCGTTCGAACGCAAGCCGATCACCCGGCACGAGTACTACGCCCAGCGCGAACAGATCGCTGAACTGTACGGCTATCGACCGTGGGTGGCCGCCTTCCTGCCGCAACTCATGCAGCAGGCCGCGCAGATCGTACGTCGCGACGTGACACCGGGATTCGTCGCCGCCGAGCTCATCGTGTGGCTCAATGAGCACAAGATGATCCGGCCCGGCTACACGACCTTGCAAGAGCTAGTCAGCGAAGCCCTGTCCGTCGAACGTCGGCGGCTGGGCGACCTGCTCACCGGCGTATTGGACGAATTGACCCAAACCGCGCTAGACCAACTTCTGGTGCGCGATGATACTCTGTCGAAACTGGCGGCGCTGAAACAGGATGCCAAGAATTTCGGCTGGCGTCAGATGGTCCGCGAACGCGAAAAGCGCGGCACGCTGCAGCCGTTGCACGAAATCGCCAGGACGCTGCTGCCCCGGCTGGATATCTCGCAGCAGAACGTGCTGTACTACGCAAGCCTGGCGAACTTCTATACCGTCCACGACCTGCGCAACCTGAAGGCGGATCAGGCGCAGCTCTACCTGCTGTGTTACGCCTGGGTGCGCTTCCGACAGCTCACCGACAACCTGGTCGATGCGATGGCCTTCCACATGAAGCAGCTCGAGGAAGAAAGCAGCGCGGGCGCGAAACAGTCACTCATCGCCGAGCAAGTAAAACGCCATCGGGAAACGCCGCAGATCGGCCGCCTGTTGTCGCTCTATGTGGACGACAGCGTAGCCGATCCGACGCCGTTCGGCGAGGTGCGTCAGCGCGCCTATAAAATCATGGCCAAAGATGTGCTACAAAACACGGCGCAACGCATGACGGTCAAGCCGCTGAGTCAACTGGCACTACACTGGTTGGCGGTGGACGGCCTAGCCAAACGTATTCGCCGTCACCTGCGCCCCTTGTACGTCGAGCTCGACTTCGTCGGCACCTCCCCAGACAACCCGTGGCTCGCGGCGCTGGCTTGGGTCAAGGGGGCCTTCGCCAAACAGCAGCGCCTGTCACAACGACCGCTCGCCGAATGTCCCGCGGCCACGCTGCCGAAGCGCCTGCGACCGTACCTGCTGATCTTCGGCGCTGATGGTCAGCCGACCGGTTTGCACGCCGATCGCTACGAATTCTGGTTGTACCGCCAGATCCGGAAGCGCTTCCAGTCGGGAGAGATCTATCTCGACGACAGTCTGCAACATCGTCACTTCTCCGACGAGCTTGTTTCGATGAACGAGAAGGCCGACGCGCTGGCGCAGATGGAGATCCCGTTCCTGCAGCAGCCAATCGATGCCCAACTCGATGCGTTAGCGGCCGAGTTGCATGCACAATGGCTGGCCTTCAACCGAGAGCTGAAACAGGGCAAGCTTACGCACCTGGAATACGACAAGGATACGCAGAAGCTGATTTGGCGCAAACCGAAAACCGAGAACCAGAAGGTGCGTGAGCAGGCATTCTACGAGCAACTGCCATTCTGCGATGTTGCCGACGTGTTCCGCTTCGTCAACGGCCAGTGCCAGTTCCTGTCGGCGCTGACGCCATTGCAGCCGCGCTACGCGAAGAAGGTAGCGGACGCCGATAGCCTGATGGCGGTTATCATCGCTCAGGCAATGAACCATGGCAACCATGTCATGGCGCGCACCAGCGACATTCCGTACCACGTTCTGGATAGCACCTACCAGCAGTATCTGCGTCAGGCGACGCTGCATGCGGCCAACGACTGCATCAGCAACGCCATCGCCGCGCTGCCGATCTTCCCGTACTACTCGTTCGATCTCGATGCGCTGTACAGCGCCGTCGATGGGCAGAAATTCGGCGTCGAGCGACCGACCGTGAAGGCGCGTTACTCGCGCAAATACTTCGGACGAGGCAAAGGCGTCGTCGCCTACACGCTGCTGTGCAATCATGTCCCGTTGAACGGCTACCTAATCGGCGCGCACGAGTACGAGGCGCATCACGTGTTCGACATCTGGTATCGCAACACGTCGGATATAGTGCCGACTGCGATCACCGGCGACATGCACAGCATCAACAAAGCCAACTTCGCTATCCTGTATTGGTTCGGGTTGCGCTTCGAGCCTCGCTTCACAAACCTCGATGACCAGTTGCAGGAATTGTATTGTATCGACGACCCGGCGCTGTACGAGAAATGCCTGATTCAGCCGATCGGACAAATCGATCGGCAGCTCATCACCAGTGAGAAGACAAATATCGATCAGATCGTCGCCACGCTGGGCCTCAAAGAGATCACGCAGGGCTCGCTGATCCGCAAACTATGTACGTACTCGCAGGAAAACCCGACACGTCGCGCGATTTTTGAGTTCGATAAGCTCATTCGTACCATCTACACGTTGCGTTACCTGCGCGACCCGCAGCTCGAGCGAAACGTGCATCGCTCCCAAAACCGCCTCGAGTCTTACCATCAGCTTCGTTCGACCATCGCCCAGGTCGGCGGCAAGAAGGAATTGACCGGCCGCACCGACATCGAAATCGAGATCAGCAACCAGTGCGCCCGGCTGATCGCCAACGTCATCATTTTTTACAACTCGGCGATTCTGTCGCATCTACTGACGAAATGGGAGGCCAGTGGCAACGCCAAGACGCTGGCGCGGCTTACGCAGATATCACCGGCAGCCCGGCGGCATATCCTTTTGAACGGGCACTACACTTTTCAAAGCGACAACAAAATCGACCCGGACGCGCTCATTGCAGGGCTCGAATTGGAGTGATCGAATTTTCGGCGGTTCTGGCTTGGAATCCCTTATTCCTGTTACGGTGGAATACGATGCCACAACCAGGTAATCCTTTACCCCCAGCCGTGGTCAACACCTGGCGACTGAGCGTCGGCACGTCGCTGTTCGTGATCGATATCCTGGCCGACGGCAGCTGGCGACCGGCGTATATTGCGCCAAAGCGGCTGGGTGGCTGGACGATGGATGTGTTGCCGAACATGCCGCCGACGTTAGTCGATATCGCTCCCTCGGTACGCACCTGGGCGCGACAGTACGGCGCGAATGTAACGAACCGGCGCACGCCGGCGCGCCGGTTTCCCGCGCAAACCGCTTCTTCGAACAGGACGCCAGAATGAACATGCTGAAACGTCGTCTCGATGCGACAGACGAAAAGCTGCAGGAGCTGAAAACAGCCCGCAAAGCGGCAGCTAAGGCGCAGCGCCAGCAGGTCAAGCAAACGCGCGCGGATCGCGAGCGAAAGATCATGCTGGCCGGCGAGGCGTTGCTGCGGCGTGTCGATCGCGGCGAGTGGGATGAAGCCGATTTCCGCGCGATGATGGACGATTATCTGTCGCGGCCCGCCGATCGCGCGCTGTTCGAGCTCGACGATGTATAGCCTTTGATGTTCGACGTCGACGCACCGCACAGCCAGGTCGGCAAATGTTGATTTGATTCACGATGAAGGATGCCCGATGCTGCCAACGCTCCGCATGAACCGGAATTTTGTCGAGGCCTTGCTGGCCGAGCGCGCGCCCTGCTTTGCGATGGGACTCGTGGCCGAGGGCCAGACGCACTATGCTTGCCTGGCACTGCGGCCGGTGGATGACATTCCGAACGACGTAACACGCAGCGGTTTCAACTTTGGCCACTCGATACGCGGCACCGACGACTTCGAGGTCGTACACTTCGGCTTAGAGTTTTACGGCTACCGCATCTTCAATGCGCTGATCAATCCGAGCAACTTCATCGCCAGGACAATCCTGTCGCACATGGTCGACACGAAGGCGTTTTTCTTCTTCGCGGTCAACCCGTCAGGCGGTGTGACGGTGTTCAAGTCCGGCATCGGTGAATGCAGCCTGGACAGCATCGAGTCTAATCTCGAGCGGATACTGCGCTCGAGCACGTCCGATGCTCAGTACGACGCGGCGCTGACAACGTTCAGCGACCATCCAGATCCGGTCGGGCCGATGCTGCACTGGGTTTGCCGGGACTGCGAAGATTGTCTCGACCTGTCCCACAATGTAATCGAACTGGGCCCCGCGTAACGGTCCTGATGGTCCGTGTGACCGAGACCGTCATGTCACTCACCGGACGTCGCTCCAACATTCTTCGGCTGGAATAAGCCGATTAATGTTCACAATGTGGAACGACGGAATTTTCTGGGGTTCCGGCGTAGATCCCCCACTACGAGGAAGACACCGGAGAGGGGTACTTCGTTGTGGTTGATGGCGATGCGCCCGCATACGGGGCAGTGGTCAAGCTCGCCGGCGACGATGGTTTGTCGGTCTACCGTCAAGCGAAAGCGCAGGAGCCGCAGGTCACTTATCCGTCCGTGGCCATCGAGCAGTATTTCGATGATCTCGACCGACACGATTGGTATTGCGACTTCTCCGATGACTACAGCGTGCAAAGACGAGGTAGTGAGGACTACGCCCGGCTGAAGGGTGTGGCGTCTCAGAACGGGAGAGATCACGTCGCGCTCTTGGAGGCGTTTCGGCGACACTATTTCTCTGGCGAGCCGTGGGGCACTCCGCGGTGGGATAAGCCGGCGCGTCCGGTCGATGGAGTGCTGCTGCTGCCACCCGAGCCGACACAATCCACCCCTGAACCATCGGCACCTGGCGCGAATGATGTGATCGACGTGATCGATGCGTCCGGGCTCGTTGATGCGCAAACTGGTACGGAAGCGAAGTCGATGCCGGAAACGGAGTCCGCGATCGTGGACGAGTCGGGCAAGGAGGCCGGGGAAGGGAAGCTGCCCGGCTGGACGCTAGCGGTGCATGTCGGCATGCCGCTGCTCGCCGCTGCGATTGCAGTGGGATGCCGGGGCGTCGGCGTGTCATGGTGGATTGCCGCACCGGTCGCGGCCGCAATTGTCATCGGTGGTCTTCTGTGGGAGCGCTCCATCGAGCGCAAGTACCTTTCGGCATGACGTTGCCGGTAATCAAGGAGAGATACATGCAAATTAGAGATTCCATAAAAGCGTGGAGACGTAACGAGGACAGAAGGGAGCGGGTGCGCGGAAAGGCAACTATCGCGTTCGCAGTTATGGCCGCGGTAGTGCTTTTCGCAGTCCGCAACCATCATCCGTATCTGATTGTTTTCGGCGTGTTCTGCATGCTCGCGACAATCGTATGGTGCTTCTCGTCTTCGTCGTTGCCGGACGCGAATGTCGCTGTGTTCGATGACTGTCTTCTGTGGATTGCGCAGGACGCAAAGGTTCCCGAATTCGCAAAGGCTTTGATTGCAATCGAAGTCAATGAGGCGACGCAATCGGCACGCCCGTACGTCTTCGACAAGCTCTACGCGCTAGATGACAGGCTCGCTGAGCAGGCATTTATCGATAGAGTGGAGCGGGGGGAGGGGTATCGCGCAATCATGACGAAGCGGCCGCCGGTCGATGACGAGTCAGCGGGAGTGGCAAATGGCTAATGTTCGAGATCAAATCGCTGCCCGCTATTCTGCCGACGATGCGCCTTGGTCTGCGGCTACTGGAGACTTGGCTCACGCGATTCTCGAGCGTGCATTGTCTATGCCGCTGGCCGAGCTGCGCGCGTTTGTCGCCTCCACCGCGAACGGGGCGGATCTCTCAGCTACCGGCGACGGGGCGTTAAGCTCAATGGTTCAGATGGCCCGGATTGCGCTTCTCTGACCAGAGTAACGAGATAATTTTTCTTATCACAACGGCACTGTTTTCGTAAAAAGGAGTGGAGGTAGATATGTGGACACAGGCAAGAGCGGAGCTGCGTGAGCTGGTGGAGGTGACTGCATGGCTCGCTACGTACGAAGCCACGCTCGCTGCGAAGCGAGAGATTGAGCCGACAGCTGAGGCTCGCGAGAACTACCACCGCAAGGTAATGCGCAAGATGGAACTCATGGGCAAGTACGAGCTGTGACTATGGAACCGACCTCATGTTCTCGGCGGCATTCGGATGACGAACGTGCATAAATGGGCCTCTTGGTTCGTCGGCCTCGGGCTGCTCGACCAAGTGGCGTATGCGATCCTTGTGGGTACATGGGCGGCGGTGGTTCTTTCGCTGATTCGCCGTATCCCGCGTTCTTTGCGTGGGAACACTGACAGGAGGTAGATATGACCCGGATACGTGCATTGCTCCATGCGGTCGCGCCTATCAGGTACGCAGCATATGTGGCAGCTTTCCTCGCAGTAGTTTGGTACGGATTCAAATGGCTATTCGTATTTTTCTTTCAAGTCTTCGATTGGTTGGGAGCCGACTCCTGCAACCTGGGGACGCCCGTAGCGGAAAACATGTGTGCTGTTGTTCGCGACAACCAGCCATTGCTTCACATCGGCTTTGCTGTCATCGCGGTTGGTGTGCTGGCGCTGTGTGTGCGGCGGTACATGACGGCAAGGAACGAGTCGCCGACTCCCGGCGTCAGATGGCCGTGGGTCTGACTTCATGATGGAGAGTGGTTCGGATATGGCGACAAAAATTTTCGGAGTCGAGCTGAATCGACCGACCTCTGGACGCGCGACGGCGCTGGCCGTCATATATGCAGTCGGATTGATCGGCTTGCTCTACTGGACACGGTATTGGGGTTTTGACGTCAATCTACCCGCCAAGGTCTTTCTGTCAGTGTCGGTGTTGTGGGCCTATGTGACGAGTTTGGTCGGCGTTCGG
Source organism: Burkholderia contaminans (assembly GCF_029633825.1). Lineage (NCBI taxonomy): Bacteria > Pseudomonadati > Pseudomonadota > Betaproteobacteria > Burkholderiales > Burkholderiaceae > Burkholderia > Burkholderia contaminans. Next base: position 8,814 of record NZ_CP090646.1, read on the forward strand.
GTTACTGATGGGTGGCGGTCGTGGGCGATTTACTTGGCTGGCCTGGTGGTGTTCAACGCGATAGCCGGCGCAGTGTTGGTGATCGAAAATTGATTGGAGAGAAATCCCGATGAAGGCATTGACAGATTCGGCCGTGCTCAGCCTGGCGAAGCTCGGTGTAGCCATCGTGATATTCGCGGTAGCTTACGTTCTAGTGTTCTTGAGCACACGAAAGCACATGGATAAGCGGTTTGCTGATCTAACCGCAAGGGCGGCGGCCGCTCTCTGCTTCATTGTCGCCATGTACTTCGGATTTGTGGTTGTGGCACACGCATCGCCGGCTGGAGACGTGAAACCGCACGCTGATTCAACTAACGGCGTCCTCATGGCGGATGAGAAATCGGGCGCTTGGTGGGGCTACAGCGAGCAAGGCGGAGTCACCATCTGCTCGCGTGATGGCGTCGATGAAATGTCGCCGGGGTGGACTAAGCCTTGCAAGTCGAAGGCGGGAGGGACGCCAGCGGCGTGGCAAATCGCGCACTTCTGGCGCTCATTCGGGGGTGGTAGTCCCGGCCTCTTGGGGCTGGTTGACTAAATCGCGTAAGGAGAAAGGGATGTCGAGACAGAAATTTGCGGCGTGGGCGTGCCGATTCGCCTCAGAATTCTGCGCAGGAGCGCCGAAATGGAAGGTCGGATGTATTTTGCTGACAGCAATTGCGCTTCTCGTTGCGCTTGAATTCCTTCCGCCCCCGCCGTACCAGAGCCCCCTTTGAGGGGTATCAATCACTGAACGGAGAGACAGATGCGCAAGGAATACGAACTGCAGACCGATGTGCTCGCGACGATCGTCGCGGCCACGCCGGTGACGCCTAAGCACGCGGAGTTGCTGACGACGTTTGCGACTCGCACAGACTATCGCAGCGCGCGCTACGCGGTGACGCGCTACGAATTCTCCGAACGGCCGGCGCGTGTGATCGATGCCGACGGCCGTGAGATCGCGGCTGACTATCACGCGTGGATAGACGCGCAGCTCGACGCCCACGGCGGGTCGGTGGGAGATGTGTTGCTCGCGCACCAGGATGCCGGCTACCAGCTGGTCGAGGTCCAGCCGCTGTTGCACTACTTCGTGCTTGACCGCGGCGGCGACCAGGACAATTTCGTGCAGCTCGAAATCTGGGAAGAGCAGGAATTCGTCGAGCGCGGGGTGTTTCCGCGCACCACGCCGTGGCGCTTGCCGGATGCGCGCGAGTTGCGTTCCGGTTGGCACGACATGCCGGTCGAACGGTTCGAGCGGCGCGAGCTGGGCGCTCCGCGCTATCGGCTTGAGACGGTGATCGACATGCAACGCTTCGTGGCACTTGCCGAGTCGACCTACCGCGAGCGGCGCGAACGCGACGGCGATCGGAAGCTGATCGAGCGGAACGTGGAGACGGCCGAAGAGCGAGTGGTGAGCGTGCGCGAACTAACGCCCGGCTACGATCGCCAACAGTGGTGTGGCCGCCGCTTCTTCGACGACTGGGCCGCGTCGAGCGCGGGTCGTGACGGCGAGCGCGCCTGCCAGCGCTGGGTGTTCAGCACCCAGGACTACACCGATCCGCGCAGCGGCCGCGACATGAACTTCGTTCCGCGCTGGACTCACACGCGCAAGATCGCGGCGCTGAAGAATACCGCGAAGCTGGACGTGTACAGCCTCTACGGCAAGCTGACGCAATTCGACGATCGGATTGGTCATCGCTTCGCCTGGTACTTCTACGGCCTGCACGGCAACCTGATCCTGAGCGGACAGATGGAGCGCGTAATCGAGGCGGCCGAAGCGGGATTGATCGTGTTATCCGAACACGACTATCAAGTGCTGCGGCGCTGGGCAGACGATCAATACGGCTTCTGAAAAGCTACTACACACCAAAAACGCCGCTAGATACCATTATGTTAAATCGAGTCTTAATCTTGTCCACGAAAGCGCTTGGCGCGCTCATCCTAGCTGCCGTGGGCACGTACGCTTACGGCGGTTCGGTGTCCGTGATCGACGGCGCTGCGCTCGCCCGCGCAGCCTCGATGCCTTCCGCTTCGATGGTCATGCCACAAGCCGATCCAGTGCCGGTTACGCAACGCGTCGCAGACGGCAAGATGCACGTTACGCGTGATGGCCGGCTTGTCGAATGTGATGGAACCGGACAGGCGTATGAAATCACGATCAAGACCTTTGTAATCCGCGACCCGGTTTGGAAGGACGGAAAGCCCGTCAAATGCCGGCGCGATATGTTCTTATGAAGTGCCTCAAAGGAGAATTGATGAACAAGATCCGACGCGTAGGAGCTGCTGCCATTCACGTTGCAGGGGCCGTATCCGGTCTCACATTGATGTGGCATGCCGTGCGCTTTTGCAGGGGCGAGGTAGGCGCGCCGATCGTAGACCAAGTGAGAGCGATGATTGAACGGGGTGCCCCCGATTGGCCGATTGCACCATCGCTCCGGGGATTGATTGTGATCGATTGGGTGAGCCAGCTCTACTATTACCTCTTGGGCGTCGTCGCGTGGATCTCGCTCGGCGCGTTGGCGTTGCTCATTTCTCAGGCAGTCTCTCGTATCGTCCTGGTCGGCTTCAAGCAATTTTTGGATGAAGAGAAGGCGGCTCGGGAGGAAGACGCACGGATCGCGAAGATCGAAGCAGCACGGGCACGCCGGCGCGAGCTTAGGAGAAAGCTCACCGAGCCGAAGTCATCCATTGGTTCGGCCATCCTTATCGGAACTCTCATCGGCTTTTTCTTTCTCTTCCTCGCGCGATAAGCCCGCGCAGCTACGCTGGCAGTATTCGCCAGAATAAAATCTCTTGATAGCGATAGACAAAGTGATTGACGAATGTAATTCGAGTCGTCTATCCTTTGTCTATGTGTTCTTCTGGAGACGAACGGTATGAAAGTAGTTGGCGTGGCGGCTGTTCTCATCGCGGTACTGATCCTGAGTTACATCATCAATGGCGTAACTCATCTCCTTTAATAAACCACCATCGGGGAATATGTGGACTACGGAAATCTGAAGATTGCTTTGTGGGTTCTGGGCGTCGTGCTCGCGTTCGGCGGGCTGCTCGTGTGGTCGCGGCCGCTTGCCCGTTCGGTGTGCATCCTGGGGGCGATTCTCTCGGGATGTGGCCTGATCGTGTTTCATGGTTATGGAACCTACGCCGTGCCGGATCGAGCACTGGCCTACAACCATGCTGTCGAACTGGCTCTTGTGAAAACGGGAGTTCAGGTGACGAAGGATCTGAAGAGCATGCGTTGTACGCCGGATCGCTCGAAGGTTGCGGGGCCCGTGTATGGGCTGAATGACGACTATGAGTACAAGTACACATGCGTAGTTTCTCTGGATGGAATGAAGGGTGACTTCGTGGTGGAAAAGATCGACGTCGAAGCGCTTTTGCGAGAAAGCGTCGACGGCAAACTCAACCTCAAAGTAACGAGACTGACCACGAAAGACGGTATTGAGTTGCCGCGGGTCGAGGTCTACGCGATGCCTGAGCGAGTGAGTGCCGGGCAGGCGGCCGACTCGATTCGCGCTCTTATGGCCTACGCTCTTCCAAGGGCGATTGCGAAACGCGATGCTGATGTGGCCGCTGAAGAAATCGAGAAAGCAAATCGCGCGAGCTGGCAGGGGAAGTCCGATGGATCGTAACGAGCCGGCCGTCGCGCGGCGTGTCTTGCGCGTAGTGAAAACCGCGATCATCTGCGGCGTTTCTCTCGCCTGCGTGTTCAACGTGCTTGAGCGTTTGTATCTCATCAACGGGAGCTACTATCCGCGAATCCTGGGCGTCGACGTTGGTGCGATCGACTACCAGGCGCTTGGCACCCTAAGACGCGATAGGTGTCCGGACGAGCCGCTTGAGGTCTATCAGAAGCAGGCTGGTACGGTCGTGATCCGATGCGGTACGCAATGGTTGTTCGGTCATACCTTCATCAGCAGTGTGAACCCCTTCCGCGACGTCGCGAGCCAGTAAGCAACACGCGGACGTTGCTTGTAGGTGTGTTCAGTAATGTGTATAGTAATCAAAGATACGCCGTGATTCGGCGGGGCTCACATTGCTGGACGCGCCATGTTCCGTTGGGGATTGTTTGTGATGTTTGGGATACCTGCGATGTACATCCTGTACCACTGGATGACTCGCTGATCGCCCTGCCCGATCGACGGCGGGGCATAGGAGAAATAGATGAATGCCTTTCGCCTTTTTGTCGGGATGGTTTACGGTGTGCCGTTCTGCGTGGTGCTTATGCACTGGCTCGCAAACGCGGCGCGCGTGGTTCACTGAAGAAGCTCATTTGCAGAGGTACAGCATGATTCGGATCGAGAACATCGAGACTATGACGCCGCAGCAAGAGCGCGATTTCTGGACGCTGTTTTCCAGCGATATCGCACGCGACGATGGGGCCGTTGCCCGCCGTCATCTCGATGCTGGAAACCCGGTGTATTGCAAAACCGAGAACACGCCGAAGGGCACGATCGAGAAGCGATTTCCCGATGGCCGCCGGCAACTGGTGACGTGGGACAGTAAGGGTGAGCACGTCGTCTCGGAGCTGGCCCTGTCGTGAGCGTGGAACAACCTCACCGACCACAGCTATGGGTTGTCGCTGGGCCAAACGGCGCAGGCAAAACCACGCTGACCGGCCAGCATTTCGCCGGCCGCATCCCTGTCGTCAATCCTGACGACATTGCCAATCAGATCAATCCGGGGCATCAAGGCTCGCCCGCGACGATGGTTGCAGCCGGTCGGCTCGCGATCGCGCAGCGTCAGGCGCTACTGTCCGAAGGCAAGAGCTTCGCGGTCGAAACCACGCTGACCGGTAAAGGTGAGCTGGAGCTGATGCGCCGGGCCGCTGCGCAGGGCTACAAGGTCAACCTGTTTTTCGTCGGACTGGATGACGCGCAGCTCTCGGCCGGTCGTGTCGCGCAACGGGTCAGAAGTGGCGGCCACCCTGTTCCGCTTGATGACATTTTTCGCCGCTTTGACCGAAGCCTCTCCCATCTATCCGAAGCCCTGACGCTGGCAGATCGAGCGTACGTGCTCGACAACAGTGGGCTCAGGCGGCAGCTACTGCTATCGATGGAGAACGGCCGCGTCAAGCACATGACCCGACAACTGCCCGATTGGGCCAAGACGGCCATTCCGACCGGGATGCAACATGCGGCGAAGCATCACCGCTCGATGGGGCGCTAGAACTATGACCTCAAACGCAACAGAGGCGGCACGGGCCGACCGTGATCGACTGAGCGCGATCGAGCAGCTTCGAAGCGGAGCAATGCGCCTGGCCGACGCGCCGGATCTCTCGAAGGCCGACGTGAAATTGCTGTCGGGCATCGTTGCTGCGATCGACAAGCTCGAACGCAACTTCAGCGGCTCGATTCCGCCGGCGACGTCTCTACCCCGACCACGCGGCCGGAACGGCGGGGCCAAAGAGCGACTGAGCGAAGCAGATCAGAAACGGCTGCTTTCCATGTACGGGGCCGGTGAAAAGGTCTCGAAGGTCTGTCAGGAATTTGGGGTGACGCGAGGCACTGTGTATCGGTATCTGCACAAGCACGGGGTCATCGCGGAAGCGGTCTGAAACATCAAAAAAGAGGCCGTGCCAAGAGTCGACACGGCCCAATCTCCTGTTAAGGAGCAGAGAATTGAAGAATACCATGCAGGCTACATTGCTCAGCGAGGCCCGGCCAAGCCCGGTCGTCCGCAGTTCGGACGAGGGCGACACGTCGACGCCGCGGCGGAAACGCAATGTCGGCCAGCCCCAGCAACTTGAGCTGGTTCTTGCCGACATGGTGGACGTCGCGCCGAAGGACGATTTGGCGTCGATGGAGATCCCCCTTTACTCCCTCTCGAAGAACAAGGACACGGAGACGCGGGTGTATCAGCGTGGGAACCGCTCCGTCCGGATTATCCCGTCCGGCGAGGGCGCGGCAACGGTCTTCGACAAGGATCTGATCCTGTACGTCGCATCGCAGCTTGTCGAGCGGATGAACCGGAAATTGCCCGTCTCTCCGACTGTGCAGATCCAAACCTACGATTTTATCAAGGCCACCGATCGGGACGACAGCAGAGGCGGCTACGAGAATATTCTCGGCATGCTGCGCCGGCTTCGCGGCACGACGATCGAAACCAACATCCCGACCGGTGGCGAGCGCCAGGCAGACGGTTTTTCGCTGATCACCAACTACTCGGTCATCTCCGGTAAGCGCAGCTTCAACAAAAAGAAGGGCGAGAACGTCGAGCGCGTGCTGTCGTTCACTGTCACCCTTTCCGACTGGATCTATAACGGCTTGCTGGAGCTGGAAGTGCTCACGCTCGATCGCAAGTATTTCCAGCTCGGCAAGGCGATCGAGCGCAAGCTGTACGAGGTCGCCCGAAAGCACTGTGGGACAGATAAGGCGATGTGGGAGGTCGGAATCGACCTGCTGGCCGAGAAGATCGGATTCCGGCGTGATCGCCCCAAGTTTCGATCGGAGCTGCGTGCGATCATCAAGGCCGACACGCTGCCCGAGTACCGTATGGCCCTAGATCAAAGCCGGCGGCCGGATATGGTGGTCTTCTACACACGCGATGCCGCTGCGCTTTCCAAGCACATCCGTACCCAAGGGTGCTACGACTGGTTCAGAGCCCTTGAGACCAAGGAAACGCTGACCGCCTGACCCCCACCCCCTCCTGACAGTTCTACCAGCATCCGCGCCGTTCCGGGTTTCGCGGATGTTTTCGCTCGCCCTCACCGTTTGGACGAGCTGGCCGCCGGTGCGCGGCCGGCTCGCGTCAGTGCATCTTTTCTCCGTACGTCATCGCTGCCGATCCACTGCAGGCGCGCCTACTGGCCTTTCTTCGTTCCGGGTTTCGCGGATGAAAGCACGAATCACGGATTCGGGTTTCGCGGATGTTTTTTCCGGGTTTCGCGGATGTTTTCCAGCGGTATCGACGTCGCCAGAGGCCAATACGGGCGGGGATTTCAGCGATTTAGGCATCAACAGGCAACAAAGTGCGCCTCTTTCGTTCACCGAGCGAGTAACCGGGTTTCGCGGATGTTTTCGGCACTTATCCACAGAGGCCGCGCGAAAACCGGGTTTCGCGGATGCCTCTGTCGGGTTTCGCGGATGCCATTTGTCGGGTTTCGCGGATGCTCGGCTTCGGGTTTCGCGGATGAATTTCGGCCGCTCAGGCGCGCCACACAAGGCTTCCGCGAAACGTAACACGCGCGCGGTTTTTAACGCTTCTTTTTTTAACGTTGTAACGCGCCGAAGAGGCTCCCGCCTCTTCTCGATCCCACCCGACCGGGCAAGCCCGGTCTCCCATCTCCGGGCGGTCTAAGCATCCGTCGCGGCAAGCCGCGCCAGATGCAAGACCGAAGACCAAACCAAATCCACGCCCCAAAGGGGCCAACACGGCGCTTCGCGCCTTGACGACCCCAACCCTCGTCAGCTCTCCCTCGCTTGGGGTCTAAGCTCCCGCCGCGGCTACGCCGCGCCAGGAGCTAAGACCGGGATAAATCGCGCCCGCAGCGTCCGCTACGCAGCCGCTGCGCCCGCTCAACCCGGCTAGGCCGGCTACGCCGTCCTTCTGAAGCCCCTGCGAACACCTCACACGAAACACCAACGCCCAAAAGTCTACAGAGAGGGGGGCGCGCCCCTCGTCGTCGCCCTCTCTGGCTCAACTACAGCCTCTAGGACGGGCTGATTGCCACCGGGCAATGGGTAGCCGTGGTCAGGGCCCACGCGCGGCGCTATGCCCGCGATTCGCGATGCCCTCATTGCGGTCATCCAGCTCGCTACCCTCAATGACGGTGCATGTGCTGCCGATAAAGTCCTATGCCCTTCTTCGCACGCCCACTAAAAATAAACATTTGGTTATCTAAAAGATGACGTTTAGAATGCTGTTAATCGATCTTTGGTAACGTCATGTCGACACCAACTATCAAACCTACCGCCGAAATGTCCGCCGAATTGCAGGCGGCATTCGATCACTTCAACGAAAACCTGTTCGGTGGGGATATTCCGCCGACACTGCTCACCTTGCAGCGGCAGAAAATGACTGCCGGCTATTTCACCGCAGAGGGATGGGTCAATCGAAAGGGGGCGCAGAAAATCGATGAGATTGCACTGAATCCCCAATACTTCGCCGTTCAGACGCTGACGGAGAGCATGAAGACGTTGGTGTTGCAGATGACGTTCGCTTGGCAAAAGCACTTTGGCCAGCCTGGTCGCCGTCGCTACGCAAACAAGAACTACGCAGAGAAGTTGCAGAGCATCGGCCTTATGCCAAGCCACACCGGTAAGCCGGGCGGGCGCATGACGGGCGAGAAGATCGACGCCTACGTGATCGAGGGCGGACTGTTCGAGAGAGCCTGCGAGAAGCTGCTTACCGAATCGTTCGCGCTGTCGTGGCTCGATCGCTTTCCCGTGACGGTTCAAGAGCTTTCTCGAGTCCTGCACCAACTGCCCGAAGAGACGCGGATCGGGCTGACGGAAGACGAGGTGAAGAAGCTCGATATCAAGGTTGTTGAGAAGGCCGAACCGGCGTCCGGTCAGTGCCGCTACCACTGTCCGCTGTGTCTGAAGCGAGTGTGGGGCAAGAAAGGCATGGAAGGCGAGTTCGTTCACGTTCCCTGCGGTCAGGTCATGGTGACTGGCGACATTCCCGACGAAGAAGAGTCCGACGCATAAGCCGGCGGACGCAGACGATATTCCACTTTCATAAGGAGTTCAAATGTCTCTCAGGTTTCTCCCCATCGGTTCGTTCCTTTACCTGATCGGAGGAATGGTTTTTGGCTTTGGAATCGGCTTCGCCGCGATCATGCCCGGCTACGTATCGCTGGTGAGCACTGGTGTGGGATCGCTCACGATCGTAGCCGGGTATTTCACTCTTCGCCCCCTCTTCCGTCGCGCCAAGGCAGAGATCAAAGCGCGTAGTAAGGCTTCGTCGCTGCCGGCGGCCGCTCCGGGGGCATCTGGCGAATGACGCTGCTTATTCGTCTCCTGATGGTCGGTTTGCTCGGGCTGGGGCTCTTCTTCGGCTATATCAAATGGGGCGAACCGACACTTCGTGCGATGCAGGCTGAAGAGCAGCACGGCCCGGCCAGCGGGACCGTGCCGCGGGAAATCTCCCGCCTGTTCGGCAAGTACACGGCATCGAATTCGAACGGCCGCTACGTCTTGATTCTCGATGGTAGCGGTGCAGAGCTGCGATTTACCGACAACAAGCGCCAGGAGTACGCCTATCGCGGGCATTACACGGTAGATGGCAACAGCCTCGAAGTTGCATGGGCTGAGCAACGGAACGGCACTAGCTGGGTGTCGATGCAAACCGTGGCCGACAAGATGCGAGTGACGTCGGCCGATACGATTGCGGCGGCCGAAGGGACGTTTACCCGCGCAAAGAATTAATTATTCCGCATCAGTTCGATAGTTTTTCAACCAGAGCATTCAATGATGAAGAAACTTGCTGTCGCCATGCTGTTCGTCATCCCGGCCATCGCGTCTTCGGCCACGTACTCCGTTACCGAACGATCAGGCATGACTACCACCGGCGCGCAGCTCACTGCACTCGGTAAGACCGGCTGCGTCTATGCGAACGTGCCCATCGCGTTGGGCGACATACTGAACTATCCGGACGGGACGCGTCAGGTATGTGCGAGTGGGCCGAACGGCCCGCTGATGGTCAATGTGACATCCGAAAGAGCGGCGAAGCACTGATCACGGCCGGCTGTCATTCAAATAACCCCGATCACTCCAAGGAGAGAATCTAGATGAAGAAAATCGCCATCCTTTTTGCATCGCTTGCAATGGCGTCTGCGGCAGTTGCCGAGCCGGTTCCAGCTCAGGCGGTCAAGGCTACTGCAACTGCGTGCACACCCGGAACCGTGACGATCGACGCTGACGGGCGGCTGCTCAAATGCGGAGCGGATGCCGCCTGGACGCACAGCGCAGATAGCGCGATCGTTGAGCAACTGGCTCAACTGAACGCAACGAATGTGCTGATTCTCAACCGCCTTACCGAAATCGCCGCCGAGCGTTCGCAGGCCAAGTAACAAGGACGAAACCGCTATGAGTACAACATCGTATAAGCAACTTCTGAAGCAACGTGAAGAACTCGAAGCAGAAATTGCGAGGGTGCGCGAAAGCGAAAGGGCCGATGCCGTTGCGAAGATCCGCGAGCTGATGGAGATGTACAGCATCTCCGCCGACGAGCTCGGGGATCGCCGTCGTACCCGCAAGCACAAGCCCGTGGAGGCAAAATACCGCGACCCGGATTCCGGCGCGACGTGGTCGGGGCGTGGAAAGCCGCCTCGCTGGATCGCGGGAAAGGATCGCGAGAGCTTCGCAATCTGACGCCAGTGTGCGAACAAAAGAGCCGGGGAATCCCCGGCTTTTTTTATGTCTTTGCTTCCTTCGTGTATCTCGAAATGTCTATTGCTAAAGTCTGCATTGCTCACGTAGAATGGAGTTGCGATAGACAATATGAAATACAAAGGAGCAGAGATTGACGAACTATTTGGAGATCCCGTACGAGGCACTTGGGCCTGACGGCCGAGAACGAAGCCGCTACGCCTGCACAATCGGGGAGCTGCCGCACTCCATGCGGTTGCAGGCGTGCGAAGACGCGACAAAGCGCATTGCGCACCTGATTGGGCGCGAGAGCACGCGTCGCATTCCGTTCGGGATGCCGGTGTATGTGGCGTTCTCGATGCGCCCGGCAGACGCGGATCGGCACAAGTTTCGTGCGGTGCTCAGGATGCGTGGGGCGGATTTACCGTTGACCTACTGCATGATCGAAGCGATCCGTGCTGTACCGGTAGCTGCCGAGTGACGCGTTACGACGGAACGCCGGCGGGGACTTCCCTTCCCTGTCCGGTCGCTGGCTTTCGGGGTAAACCAGTGGTCTTCGAGGAAGATCCGCGAGTGGGGGATAATTACGGGATTAGCAACCATATGATGACAACCAACATGGCGACGACACGTCTGAAGCCGAAGCAGTTTGACGCGCTTGTGATGAAATCGAGAATGAAGGAAGACGCGGTAGCGATCGCGCGCTCGGTGTTGGTCGAGGGCCGCGGCTATGCCGAGGCGGCGGAAGAGCATGGGCGTAAGCGCCAGTACGCATACCAAGTTGTTACGCGCCTGCTGGCTCTCGAAGAGCCGCAGATGCACACCTACACGGGGTCTCCGGAGGTCTTCGTGCAGATCGACCTGATCGTAGAGCGGCACAAGGGACGCAAGATGCTGACGCGCAAGCAGTTCAATGCGCTCGAAAAGTTGTCGATGCTTGAGCCGCACTCGCTCGAACTAGCGAAAGGCGTGCTGGTCGATGGCGTCGAGAACATCGAGCTGGCGAAGAAGAACAACATCGCCCGGCATCTTCCGTGGCAGGCATCCCAGCGGCTGATGAAGCGATTCGATCCGTCAATGGAGGACACGCGCGTCTACAGGGGGCCGGCGGAAATGTTCGAAGAGATCGACGCGCTTATCAAGGGGCACGGTGGCAAAAAGGAGGCGGTATGAGCAAGGAGCAGTACAAGTCTTCGTCCGGCCGGTACAAGTCTATGTTCGAGCGTGTCGCGCATCAGTTCAACGATGGCGCAAACTTCGCGCGCTGCAATATCCGTATCCGCAAGCCGCAAGCGCATATCGTATTCGGACGCCAGCATCTTGACGACGGCAAGCTGCCGTTTGAACTTTCGACGGACGATGCTCTGAAGATGTGGAAATGGGCATACGAATGGCTTTCCATCGACTCGTCCAAGCAACCCGTGTTTGTTAGCAGTGCGCGCCAGTCGGCTCGCCTCCGAGTGGAACACGATAGCGGCGTTATGGTTCTTGCGTATGAAGCGATTCCTACGGTCGACGGCCTGACCGTGTTGTTGGGAAGTACGTGGATTCCGCCGGAGTTCTTCGAGAGCCTGGTACGTGATGTGGCGGCTGAGCTGGAGGCGAACGCCGTGCAGATTGTTTCCGTTGACCGCAATGTGATGGTGCTGCAACCCGGCGCTTCGGATGCGGACGTAATTGCACGCTTCAGGGAGGCTGCTTCGCATGGACGGCCGGTGTTAGTCGCTCCCGTCGCAGATTCGAGCGACACTGAATGACGACACCGAAGAGGCCGCCACGTGATCGAATACAACCTGAGCGCGCTAGATAAGGCGCTGATCGAACACTTCCACGCGCAAGCTGGTGTAAGCGGCTTCGATGGCGTTTCGTCGCTTTCGCAGACCGATCGAGGCGTGCTGGCCGTCGCGGATTTGGTTCGCCGGCAAACAGTGGTGCAGGTCTGCGAATCCTTGCATCTGAATGGCGAGGACGCTGCACGTCTCTGGTTCCATCTGTCCGACTTCGAGCCACCTCTATCTGACGGTGAGGCGCGATCGGCGCTCAACGAGTTGGTCAAAGCAAGGTGACACCCATGAACAAGCGAGCCGTCGTGCGGGCAGCACGCCTGTACTCGATCGCAGTCGTCGCACTGATGGACAATGGCGGCGCAGAAACGGCCGAGGAAATCGCTGTTGTGCAGGCGGCGGCTGACGCAGCAAGGGCCAAGCTCGATGCAATGCGGCTGAGGCTTGGCGATGTGCGATCGATTCGGGACTGCATCGCACTGGCGAAAGGAATGGAGGGCCAGTGAGCGAGTGCTCCATGAAGGCTGCGGCGCGGCCGTGTCCATCATGCCCGTGGCGCGTTGACCAGGATGCTGGCGACATTCCGAATTTCAGTCTCGCGCTGGCTGAATCCCTGGCGGGTACGTGCCCCGACGAGCGCGGCATCGGGCCGGACTTCGGTGCGTCGTTTTTCGCGTGCCATCAGTCGAAGCTAGGCAGCGAAATCCCTTGCGCTGGCTGGCTCGCGATGGTCGGCCACCGCCATCCACGCGTGCGGATGGCCGTTAGGCGCGGGAGCATATCGCCCGACGCGCTTACGCCCGGCGAGAACTGGCCCGAGCTACACGACAGCTATCCCGACGTGCTTGCGAAGCTGCGTGCGACGTGCGGCAACGAGGAGTGGTGAGACTTTTCGGGAATGCCGAGGGTTATTGATTTGCCATCGGCCCGGTGGTCGTTGCCCCGCCCTGCAACCTCATGAGCTGCCCGTAGATCTTCCGTGCATACGCGTCACGCTTGCTCGGTGTGACGGCGTTGTACGCACCAATGGCCGTCCAGTTGTAGCCGAGCTGCGCAATGTTCTGCGCCATGATCCACGTCCCCACATACGCGTTCTTGCAGGCGTCTAGTAGGTCTTCTTCCCCGATGCCGTATTGCTTCAGCCGCGGAAGCCAAGACGAGTTGATTTGCATCAGGCCAATGTCGCGCGAGCCGTTGGTGTTTTTCGAAACGACGCGTGGCCGCATTCCTGATTCCTGCATCGCGACCGCTCGCGCCAGCGACGTCGGCACGCTCCAGTAGTTCGCGGCGTCGTCCAAGCAATCCGCCCTGGCCGCCGGCAGCGAAGTTGCCCAAAGCATTCCCATCCCGATCGTCATCACGGCCGCCCGGAGCAGCCGATCGTTCAGACGGTCTTTCATCTCTTTTTCCTCATTAGACGTCTACCAAAAGTGCATAAAGGGTTCAGGAAACATGCACTTATGCCGTTATCCCTTTACGGCATGGCGGACTGTTCCTTGAGGCACTAGCTGACCCTTGCCGCCCGACTCCCCGAGGTCTCACCTCCCCGAAGCGCTCCCCCGAGTTGGCGGCTATCCCGGCGCGTATCAAGCAGTGCCCGACCCTTTCCGATACAAATGCGTCTTTTAGGCCACTAAAAGCTATCTTTTAGTGGTCGGTATGATAGCATTTCGTTGTCGGCAGGTGCTATCTCGCCGCTGGTGTGGAGTCGGGCTTAGCCGTGTCCCTTCAACGAAAAAAAGGAATGCAATGAGGAAGCTATTGGTAGCGCTCGCTCTGGTACCGGCGTTCAGCCAGGCCGCGCTTGTCATCGAGGGCGGCCCGGCGCAGAGCGCGCCGCAACCCGCATCGAGCAATTCGAGCGCCCCTGTCGTGAAAGCCGCGAACCCGGCTGCTTCGAGCGTTACCACTGCGCCAGCTCCGGCCGCTGGTGCCGCCGTGTCGGCCGCAACGCCCGAGCTGCAGGGTTTCGTTGTTGCCCCGCTTTGGGAGGCGACGCCGGCCGATCAGACGTTTCAAGGGCTCTTCGCTCGTTGGGGCAAGCAAGCGGGCTGGACGACGTTTTGGGAAGTCGGGCAGGACGTTCCCGTTGTCGCCTCGTCACCGTTCTCTGGCTCGTTCACCGATGCGGTTCAGGCAGTGCTCGATACCACGTTGAGCACGGATTTGCCGGTGCATCCGTGCTTCTACACCAACAACGTGGTGCGCGTGCTTCCGACGAGCACTGAATGCAATCCCAAGTGACCAAGGCACGCACATGAAAGCACAACGATTCGTCCTCTACCCTCTTCTCTCGTCGCTCGTCCTGTCCGGGTGCGTTTCGCCGCAGCTCACTCAATCCACGAACAAATTCGTTACGAACGCGGGTGCAGAGACTGACACGGCATCGCGCAGTCTCATCAGCCAGATCACGAATGGTCGTGAAGAGCGGCGTAAAAGCGCATTTGTCGATCACCCCTATCTCGCCGGCAAGAGCGTAGCTCTGCCGCCGAGCGCAACGCTTCCGCTTCCGTTGCAGCGCGGCGTCAAGGTCAAACTGGTTTTTCCGAATAAGCGCGTCAACCTGCCGGTCGCTGCTGAGCAGATCACGCTTGCGACCAAGATCCCCGTTGTCATCTCGTCCGACGTCTACCTGCCGGCCAACGCGTTGCTTCCGCGCACGCAGAAGCTGGACGATAGCCCCAGCGGCGGCAACGGGCCGGTTCCCCCGGTTATGCCGGCCGGCCCCGGCCGTCTCGCGTCCGGCCCCCTGCCCGCCCTTTCGAGCGTGACGGGGGGCGGGGGGTTGGTCTCGTCCGGCTACTCCGGGCAAGACTCGCCGCAAGAGGTCGAGATTACGCAAGACGAGATGCCGCTCAACCAGATTCTTGACCTGATGACGACACGCATCGGCGTGAATTGGGAGTGGGACGCAAAGAAGGGTGTCATTCGCGTCTATCGCATGCTGACGAAAACGTGGCTGCTGCCGGTTCGGCCTTCGAGCATGAGCTATTCGACCGACCAGATCAACAACACCGCGCTGTCGAACAACCAGAATGCTTTGCAAAACCAAGGGCAGGACAAGGCGGCCCTGAAGAGCGAGGCTCAGAACGTCAATGAAATCACGTCGATCCTCAACGATGTGCAAACGGTGATGACCCGATCGGGATCGGTCAGCGGAAACATTTCGCAAGGCACCATCACTATCACCGACACGAAGGATGCAGTTGAACGAGCGGAATCGATCGTCAACTTCCATCGCGCTTTGCTTTCCAAGATGGTCGCGGTCCATATGCGGCTCGTTCAGGTGACGTTGAACGATACAGGGCAACTCGGCGTTGACTGGCAGGCTGTCCTGACGAAAGCTTTGAACAAGGTTCCGGGCTTCATCCTCACGTCTGCGTCACCGATCTCGCTCGTTTCCGCGAACGCCGGAGAGCTGGGTGCGAAGATCACCTCCGGACAGTTCAGTGGCACGCAGGCGGCAGTGAAGGCGCTTGCCGAATTGGGGAATACGGCATCGTCCGATGACATTCCTCTCGAAGTGCAGAACCGTCACACGCACTACTACAACAACCGCGTTCGCTTCTCCTACGTTTCGCAAACGACCCCCGCGACGGCAACGGCGGGCGGTACTGGTGGCATTCCTGGTGTCACGACGGCCCAAGATCAAGTCGGCCTGAAGATGCTGGTGTATGCGAGCGTCACGAATAACAACTCGGTCGCCGTAACGGTTTCGCTCGATACGTCGGTGTTGCAGAGCATTCAGCCGTTCACGTCGGGCTCCGGTTCGAATCAGCAGACCGTCCAGCTCGTCAATACGACCGGGCAAGGTCTCTCTACCGACGCGATCATCCGGAACGGGGCAACAACCGTGTTGACGGTGTTCGATTCGAACACGGCGCAATACGATCGACGTACGCTCGGCCATAACATTCCGCTGCTCGCCGGCGGATCGGTCAATGCTTCGCGCACGCGTACCGCAACGCTGCTGGTCATGAGCGCGACGATCAAGGACACGGACGCCGGACAGCAAGGGCCAGCGCAATGATCAGCGAAATCAACGGGAAAAAACTCGCCTTCGGGATGGAATGGCGGCTGCTTGTTGAATCGGGCTCGTATGCCACGATCGCGGCGAGGCGAGCCCGCGAGATGCGATCGCCACTGCTTTGGCACGCGGACAAAGCGGACTACGCTGGGTTTCTGCCGAAGTCGGATTCGTCCGCTTCGCAGGCTGGGCAGATCTTCGCCGCTGCCGCCGCGTTTCTTCGTGTACCGGGGCTTCCCGATGATGCCCTGCTGCTGATCCGGACACCTGACGACAAGATTTCTCTCATCGGTGTGCGGCAGCGCAGGCCGTTGCGTCGCTTCGATCAAATCGGCCTGACCGAGCAGCAGGCCCATGAGCTGTATATCGAGTTCGGCAAAAAATGCGGTGAATCCGGGTTTGCGGTCGTGGGTGAAACGAATCTGTCGTTCGTTGGCGAGGCAACGCCGCTTACGCTCGCGGAGCTGGCGGAACATGCAGACAGCACTTGTCTGTTGAAGCCACCAAGCCGATCGGCGCTCTACAAGAAAGTCGCCGTCGCCATCGTCGCTGTCGGCGTGCTGGCAGTTATGGCGCCGAGGGCTGCTGACTACTTCTTTCCCCCTGACCCGGTTGCGACGAAGACGCCGACGGAGTTGTACGCGGATAGCCTGAAGGCGCACGCACTCGATCCCGTCGTAAGGGCAAGCGATTTCTCGTCGTGGTACGACTGGATACGATCGCTCACCACCATGTACGGTGGATGGTCTCTATCCAAAGTGTCGTGCAAGTTCAGTGCTCCTGGCTCGCAGGGCGGATCGTACCAAGCGTGGGATGGGCGCGCGCAATGCGCTCTCACCTACGACCGAGACTTGAAGAGCTACGCGACGAATCAGACCTTCATCGCAGCCGCTCCGAAGGAATACGCATCGAGCGCTACGTATCTCCCAACGGCAGACCAGATGATCGTCAATGCGTCGCCGCAAGCGGTCAAGAAGGTAACGCTGAATACGGTCTTGACGTCAGCAGGTACGGCCGCCGATCGGCAGATGCGTTTCACGTCGACGCTGCAATCGGCAAGCCAGCTCGTCAAGAAAGCGTCGCTCAATGATGCCGAGGCGTTTCTCATTCCTCCCGGTGTCCAGCCCGCAGGAGTCGCGGCAGTCGCCTACAAGGCGTCGCACTGGACGATCGAGGGCGCATCTCACTTCGTGAAGCTGCTTTCTGATTTTCCCGCATACGCGACGTTGAGCAAGGCGGAGCTGACGATCAACAAATCCACCAGCGCTTCCGACGACACGCCATATCAGATTTCGATCGAGGGCGAAGCCATCACACGCAACTGAGACCACTATGAAGACCAGACAAACCACTATCGCAGCCGCCGCGCTTTGCATGCTGATCGGTGTGCCGCTCGCCGCATCGGCGTCGCCGTCGCTCAACCTGCCGCTTGGCCAGAAAACATCCGCCACCGCTCAGCAAGCGCCCGTTGGCCCGGTGCCGAAGGTGGTCGCTTCAACGCCGCCTGGACTCGGTGCGCCGACGAGCGCTCCCCCAGCTCCCGCCCCGGCACCGGCCACGAAGCCGGCTTTCGCCGCACCGCAGCCGCCGGTTGCGTCTGCGCCCGTCCAAGTGGCAAAGGCCAGCACCACGACGCTGGTTGCGGCGCAAGAACCTGCCAAGACTGTCGCATCGGTAGCCGCGCAGGAACCTGCCAAGACCGTAGCACCGCAACCCGGCGTTGATCGTGCGCCGTCGCTGGGTGATTGGGAGGATCTGTACCAGCGAAAAGCCTATCAGGCCCAGCTCGCGACGTTGAAAGGCAGTGAGTCGACGGTTGCTCCGCAAGGTGCGCAACAGGCCATGTTGCCGCCTCTTCCGCCGCCGAATCAGCAGGGTATCGCTCAGCTTGGCGACGCACCCGAGAAAAAGACCAATCGGCGGTTCAGCGCTGCGTGTCCTGACGACAACAAGCCGTGCTTCTTCTCCGTGTACGGCGTTCACGTCGACGGAGGCGAAAACAATTTCCGCGGCCAGCTCGCGATCAACGGCCGCGTCATCTCAGTCTACAAGGGCAAGAAGTTCGAGGGGTACACGATCACCGACGTGTCCGACTCGGCGCTTACGGCGACGAAAGGGCGAGCCCGCTACGTGTGGCCGCTCTATGCGCAGGGTGATTTCGAGGCCGATCCGCGTCCGCTCGAAGCGGCTCGACCGCAAGCACCGACGCCGGGGTTCCCGGTGATTCCCAACAACCCCTACATGCGCTGAGCCATGCAGATCCAATTCCCGAAGCTGTTCTCGCGCTTTGCGCGTCGTCGCGGCGAGGAAAAGGCGAATGTGCCCGTCGACGCTCCGGCCACGCCGGCCGTGGCGTCGACTCGCCAGTTCTCGCGCGTGGTGGTGGCAGAGGACGCAGGCGACGATCGAGCCATGCGGCACGGTGAGTATGTCGTCGCGTCTCAAGAAGTGATTCAGACTGCAGATCTGCCCGAGTTCCGTCGCACTATCCAATCGACGGTAATTCGCGCCGAGTATCGGCAATCCATCTGCCCGATCCAGATTTCCGGCGATCAGTTCGCAATCGTGCTGACGCGGAACATGCTCAATACCGAAGTGGTTGATGAGGTGTACTCGGAGCTTCAGAAGCAGCACCGTCCGCATATTCCGGCGATCTACGTTGCAACGCAATCTGTCGTGTCTGAGCTGGCACGCGCGGAGAGCGGCAGTAACGCAACGCGCGTACGCAGCTCCGATCGAGATAGCCCGCTGTTCAAGCTCTTTGTCGAGATTGTCGACTTCGCACTCGATAACGGCGTATCCGACATTCACATGAAACTGAAGCTCGATCGCGAGTATTCGCAAGTCGGATTCCGCATGGACGGCAACGTGATCCGACCGAGAAAGTTTCGCATGACGACCGACCAGATGCAGCGCATGCTCGGCTTCATGTACTCGTTCAAGGGCAACTCAACCACAACCAGTAGCTACAGCGTCACCTTGGCGCTGCAATGCCAGCTCGAAGAAGTCATATCGGGGCAGTCGCTTAGCTTCCGATGGGCTCAGTTGCCGACCCACAAGGGGCTGAAGGTTGTGCTGCGGGTTATGAAGGTCGACGTGAACGATGCATACACCTCTGTAGGGATGCAGCCGAACGGGGCGGGTCTTCCGCCCTATCAGGAGCGGGCGATCATGCGTGAGCTGTATACGGACGGCGGTGGATGGGTATTTTCCGGGCGCGTTAACTCCGGCAAGTCCAAGTTTCTCCAAACGCTGATCAATCTGATGCCCCCGTACTACGAGATCAATTCGGCAGAAGATCCGATCGAGTATTTGCACAACCACGAAGGTTCGAATCAGCATTCCGCGTCGCGTGGTCTCAACGACGATGAGGGTTCGGATGCGTTCGCGTCTTTCAAGCTCCAGAACAAGCGAACAGACCCCGACGTGACGGTGATTTCGGAACTGCGAGACCCCAGCACAACGGGCGCATTTCGCGATGCTGTGCTGGCCGGTCAACGCGGTTTCACGACGATTCACGCACCGAGCGCCCTTGCAATTCCCAATCGCTTGATGAGTGAAGAGTTCGCCCTGGCCCGCGACATTGTCACGCTTCCTGGCTTCCTGAAGATGATGGTTCACCTCGCGCTCGTCCCGAAGACTTGCCCGATATGCTCGCTGTTGGCGACCTCGCATGAAACGTCCGGTTTCCTGCGATCGGTGATCGAGAGTCATAGCGGCGACTCGGCAGTTGCGACGATCGCGGCCGAATCACTGCGGATTGCGAATAGCGAATTCCTCGCACGTCTTGAGCATCTTTTCCAAATCGATGTGAGCAAGATCCGAGTGCGGAATCCGATCGGCTGCTCGCACTGCGCGCGTGAAGGTGTCCCGGAGCTGAACGGTATCCGTGGGCGCACCCTGATCGCTCAGATCATCGAGCCGTCCGATGACATGATGCGCTTAGTGCGCGACGCAAGGAGCATCGAGCTGCTGCACTACTACCGCTCTCTCCGTGTTGCCGGATTCGACAGCGATAACTCCGATGGCAAGTCGCCGCTTGAAATCTCGATGTACAAGGTTTCGCTCGGAGAAATTTGCTTAACAGAAGCCGAGAAGCGATTCCAGTCGATCGACGCTTACGAGCACGACCTGAAGCGACTCATGCACCGATCGTCCACGACGCACATAACCGCCGGCAACCTCGAAGTGGTTGCGTAGCCGATTAAGCGTGATAGCGGATACATCAGGGAATTCACCGGAATAGATAACTATGAGCGACATACTTGAGCAGATCACGAAACCGTTTAGCGACGGAATCAGGCGCTTGTTTCAACCGCTTTGGGATCAGTTCGCCCGAGACAAGATGCGGTTCGAGAAGAAGCGTGCCGCATTCTATGTCGACCTTGCGGCAACGATGGAGAGTCAACCGCGCGTGAACATCAGCGTTCACATCGAGCGTATCGCTGACCGCTACCCTGACGAGCCCAAGGGACGGCTCGCCGCTCGATGGCTCGACAACTACATGATCGACGGGTCATTCTCGGAAGCGATTCGCGACAGCGTTCCGGAAGAGGACTACGCGCCCCTCATGGTCGCTGAGCGAGCCGGGGATTTGACCAAGGGCTTGAAGGAGCTGGGAGGGGTCGTTACTGCGCTCGATGCGACTAAAGAAGCGGTTGCATCAATCTGGTTGTCCACTCTCTTCGTCTTTGTTGCGGCTCAGATCTTCATCGGCATGTACTCGTTCCGAATCGTGCCGGACATTGAAAGCTCGCTACCGCCCAACGTGCCGATCTCTGACCTCGGCCTCATTGCGGTCATCATGCACTGGATGAGCGTGTCGATTCGAACAGTTTGGCCGCTCTGGATCGTCTTCATCGTGGCTTCGATCTCGATCGTGAAGTGGGCCGTACCGAACTACGTTGGAAGGTGGCGGCAGTGGCTCGATCGACACGTTTTACCCTTCCGTCTGTACGCGGAGTTTCAGGCCGCATCCTTCATCGTAGCCCTTGCTGCCGTGACGCAACGGGTCAACAACAAAGTAGTTTCCGTTCCCAAGGCATTGCAGATGATGGAGCCCAACGCCAGCGTGTGGCTTCGGCATCACATTCTCCGGATCGTGCACAACCTCGAAGAGAACCCACACGGGAAAGGCGAGAACTTTCAAACCGGTATGGTCGATCGCGATACCGAGTATCGGATGATGGACATTGCCGACTACGCTGACGTGTCCGAGATGCTAAAGCAGGTTGGCGGAACCATCCTGGAAACAGCGCCGAAAGAGCTGGAGAAGCGAGCGAAGCGCATTCAGAACACTTCGCGAGCGGTGCTGGTGATTCTCGTTGTCGCGATTCAGGGGGGATTCAATTACATGGGATGGCAGTTCCAAGACGCGGTGTCTACGAGTGGTTATTCAAATGCGCCGGCACAGATTTCACACTAGTTAACGGGGGGTAATTCTAGTATGATTGTAATGATCTGATTTTGATTTGCATTCCGAATTATTAGGAGCAGAGCGAGCTTTTTTGGCTCGATTTTTTGAGATCAATGTAAAGGAACAAATGATGAAAGAGATGAAGGTGTCCGCTGAAGATGTGGTTGTGTTCGACAGCGAAGTTGGCGACGTCGAAAGGAGCGATGGTGCGAAGCGTCTGTATCGTGGCGGCCCGATCAATCATCGGCTCGCGCGCGGGCAGTCCGGCGCGACGATCGGGGAGTTCATGTTTTGGGCGATTCTCGCCGCGGCGGTGATCGTGACGGCGATCTACGGGTTCAACCGTGGACGTGCCGGGCAGAACGGTGCCGACTTCGTGAAGGAGTTCAACGAGCTGGGCGCTAATGCAAGCAACCTGTACGTCGGCCAATGGTCGAAGTTCACGACGGCAAACGCGTCGCTGTCGGGGCTGTTCAAGAACTTCTCGACCATCGTTGACGCCGGCGGTGGTGTCGTTACGCTCAAGGGTGGCGGTACGCTCGCAGTTGCGCCCGGCCAGGTCACGACGGCCAACGATTCCGGTCAATACACGGTCGCGGGCGTGACCGACGAGACCTGCAAGAAGATCGTCGCTGGTGTTGCCGGGAGCGCAGCAACCATGTCGCTGAACGGCACTTCGGTCAAGGCATTTGGCGGTCAGCTCGATCCGACTGCATCGTGCCAACCGACCAATAACAGCATCGTCGTACAGCGTCAGTAAAGCCGTCGAGCTGCCGACTGCACTTCCGGGTGCGGTCGGCTTTTTTTGCGTTTACAGAACCTACGGGGAAAGTTATGACGACGATGTTCGAGGCCACTCTCGGCGTTGCTCTGATGACCATGGCGCTTGCTAACTCCAACATGCAGGCAGTGAGGGCGAACGAGCGTTCAACCGCGATTCAGACGGGCCAGTACATGAGCGGCCTTCAGGCAGGGATCAACAAGTTCATCGCGGGCAATGGAGACCAGCTCTCCGGCCGCACGGCGACGGGATATGTCGATCCGAACGGCGCACCCATTACGCTCGCGAACCCGACTTCACCCACGATCGCGGAACTTCAGAAGTACGGCTTTTTGCCGATGGGATACACCACCAACAATCCGAGCAACCTCGCATTCAAGATCACAATCACCCCGACGAACTGTCCCGGCGTCGGCTGTCAGTTGCCCGCCCTGGTCGAGTCTTCGCCGTATCGAGACGTGCAAGGCAACGTGCGAAACGACCTGCTGGGGTTTGCGGTGAATGCGGCCGGTCTCGATGGCGGTCAGTCGTTGCCAAACAATCCCGGAACCTACTTCTCGCGCGGGGCGTCGTGGAATCTCCCCAACACGTATAGCGGGGCCGCCGGCGCGCTCGCGATGCGAGCCGGGTCATTGACGACGGGGTACGTCGATACCCTGCCCTTCTACAAGACCGACGGTAGCCGCGCGTTGACCGGGCCGATGAATGCAAACGGAAACGACGTGAACAACGTTGCTACCCTTGCTACTACCACCATCAAGAACGTTGGCGACGTGGCCACAAACTCGGTTACGGCATCTGGTCGCATCGCGACGTCGGGATATAGCCCAACGGACTTGCCGAACGGATGGAGTGGTGGTGTTAGAACGTGGGACGTCTACGCAGGTGGATCAATTGGTGTCGGGCCGAGTGGCGGCGCAGCCCCGGTTGCGTACCTCAGTAGCAACGGCTTTGTCGTGGGTCAGAACGTGGTGGGTGGTAGCTCGGTTACTGGTGGATGGCTCCATTCGACGGGAAGCGCGCAGGTCGACGGCGACGTGTACACGGCTGGCAATCAGACCATCAACGGCGTGTTGACCGCTCGCAACGTGGTCAATCTGCCTGCCCTTGCGTGGTCGGGTTGGGGGTGTGGCGGGAACGCGATCACGACTGATCCGAACGGGCAAATACTCTCTTGCCAATCGGGAGTGTGGACTGCATCTGGCGGCGGCCTTGGCGTCGGCCAGTCGTGGTCGAATCCACCGCGCGCAATGAACGTCACGTATCAGAACAACTCAGCGAAGCCAATTGCTGTCTCGATCACTGGCTATTGCGGCGCTGGCGGGCCGGGCTCGCAAAACTTCGTTCGAATGTTCGTCAATGGTGTGATGGTAGGTGGGTGGTACGCGTCTTTGAGCGACGCCGCTGCCGGCGGGTCTGCCACGGGCATTGTGCCGCCGGGCGCTACGTATTACGTCACGTACAACAACGGTCTCTGCGGACTTTTTTCGTGGTCCGAGCTGAGTTGACGACGCGGGCGGAACACTACGTTTCCGCCCGCTTGATTTGCTCACTAGAAGCGCAACCGCTTGTAGTGTTGTCGAGTCAGCATACCCTTCCGCGCCAGTAAAAAAGCCCGGTGATTGCCGGGCTTTGGGTCTCTCTATTCGTGTGCTTCCCGCTATAGCATTAGCCGACGTACTTCGATCGGTTGTTGGTCGGGATCTTCGCGCTGATCGTGTTCATGTTGCTGGTGTACGTGGCGCACGTGGTCGAATCGAGATAGTCCGACTGCCCTGCTGCCAGCGGGAAGCGCGCATAGAACGCGGTGTGATCGCCGCTTGCGCACGCTTGGGCCGCGTTCATCTGCTGGACGATCGAGGCGACGGCATCCTGCACGGAGATCCCGCCGGCCATGCTTGCCACCGTGAGCGGGGCCGATTCGTTGAACACTTGTCCCGACCACGCGCCGACATTGACGGCTTGGCCGTTCTGGTCGGTCACGCCGTTGTTGCCGGCGATCGACGTCGCGATGAAGATGCGGACAGTGGTGTGGGACGGCAGGTCATACTTGACGCCGTAGTATTCGAGCGCCTTGAGCGTATCGGCATAAGCGTTCAGCGTGTCCTGCGAAGAGCCCGGTGTGATCGAGAGATAGTCGACGCCGCTATGTGCGCGATTGGTCGACGCGATCGCATCGAGACCGGACAGAACACTGACGGCGGCCGACGACGCCTTGGAGTAGGCCGAGATCAGCGATTGGCCCTGCTTGACGAGAAACGAGATCCGCTGCGACGCATAGTGCGTGACCGGCGTAACAATGAACGTGTTGAGCGCCGTCGTGACGTAAGGGGCGACCAGTTCGAGCGACGCGTTGTTCTGCGTCGACGCATCGGCTTCCGATATGAACGTGCCGCCCGTCGCGACGATACGGATCATGCCGGTGGGCGCCTGGCGCAGCGTTGCCGTGAACGCGCCCGAGGCATCGGTTATTGCCGAGCCGATGGCGTTGCCGTTCGTGCCGTCGTTGTTCAGAGCGTAGATCGTGACAGTTGCGCCAGCCGTTGCGCCATTCACGACGGAGCCGGAAATCTGATTCGTCGCGGAACCGGCCGCCGGTTGGCCGGTGTACGGATCGGTCGCGTTCTGCTGAACAGGCGTCGGGTTCGAGCCGCCGCCGGACGATCCGCCCGAGCTGGCGCTACCGCCGTCACCACCACCGCCACCGCAAGCGGCCAAGAATGCCGCCATCGACGTGGCGATGATGAGCTTCGCCACCTTCTTCATTTGTTCCTCGCGCTTCATGGATTCTCCGTTGGAAATCTGTTGGCCTCTCGATGCGTTTCGAGCACCGTGGTTAAATCGTACTTCATGTAAAACGATATGTCTATCGTCGCGAAATGAAAAGTAACTATCACCCGCAATATGCGATAGACGAAAAGATATACTTATCCGCCGATTGAGTCGATGACCGTAATGCTTTTTTTGTCGAGAGACGCTCTGAAGTCGAGCTGTGGGGCGGCAGACGCGAGCGCTCGAAGCGCATCTATGAACGTGCCGCGGATCTCACCACGACCTTGGAACGGATTCTTCGCATTCCACGTCGGTTCGTTCCATCCGGCGATCTTGGCCCATGCGGAAAGTGTCTGCTGCGCGGTGTAGTCCGGGCGGAAGGACCAAGTCAACACGGGATCGGGGGCCGGCGTCGAGGGCGCAGCCGATTCCGAAGCGGTCTTGGACGTTTCTTTCGTTCCGGTCTTCGCGGCGTCTCTAGTCGTCGATGCGGCTACAACTGCCGGAACCCCTGTCGAATCATTGGCAGGTCGGGACTCCCCTTCCCATGTCAGGCCATTGCCTTGACTTTGAATGAGGTGAAAAACCGCATTGAGGCGATCGTTTGTCCGCGTGTCGTTTGTATAGCGGCGGTAGACAAAGCGGTTGGTGTCGTCGTTCAGATTTGCCGGTTCGTCGCTGGCTACTTGCGATTCCGGGTCGGTCGCTGCGCTATGTGCGGCCTCTTGCGCTTGCGCGATCGATGCCGAACCAAGCAGGACGGCCCCGGTCGTGATGATCGAGGTGGCGATAACGCTCCGAAGCGAACGCGCGGTGCGATAGTTGGTCATGAGTTCCCCGCAGCGCCGTTGCTGGACGGCGCGTGTTCGTTACAAAGCCGCGCCCATTCTCGGAGCGCGGTTCTCTCTGATTGTTACCTGCATATAGGTGTGTCAGGCGACACCGACCGGCAGTCCGATCGTTTCGATTGTAGCGCATCCATGATACAAATGCTGCATGTATGCGGCATTGTGATGGGTCTAGCCGCCTACGACGGCCAGTCCGCGGTACGCGTCGGCAACTTTCGGGGGGACAATCTGCCCCGTCTTCTCATATCGGCCGATTTGCGCGCGACTTAAGCCCCAGCGATCAGCAAGTTGCTGCTGGGTGAATCCGGCCTTTTTCCGCAGCGCTGCCGCGTCTTCGCCGTACAGGGGCCTGGTGTCGCTCATGGATTTGCTAAGGTTCTCAACTTTGGCCGGGCACGGCCGATAATCCTGATTCTTGCGTCGTGCGATTGTACCGGCTATATCAGCCACCAGTTCTAGGCATCGGAATTTTGCGAGGATGTGCAGAGGATAGGGTTATCTAAGAATAGATAGACAATACGAAGTACCGTGAGTATGCTCACGGTGATCTGAACGTTGGAGGGTGCATATGAAGGTGCTGGATATTCGGGTAACCGGGGCTTTGATGTTGTTCGTCGGCTTCGTTCTGTGCGGGCTGGGTGCTTTGGGCGCGCTGGGTTCTCTCGGCAGCTTTTTCTTCTCTTCGGTCGTTTCGGGGCTGGATTCAGCTCTGAGCGTGCTGATCTCCGCTGTGCTTCTCGTTGCTGGTGGTTGGATGATGAAGCGCGCGCGGCTTCAGTAAGGGATCAGAGTGTTCTCGTAACGCCCCAGCCGTTCGTCGTGCTGGGGCTTTTTTTTGTAACCCTGCGCGCCTGGTGGTCTGCGCGATTCGGCGGCCGCCGGAGTCCTGCGCCGGGCTACGGGGGTCGTGGCCGCTCACGCGGCCCCGAGGTCTACCGACCCGGCCCCCTACCGTCGCACCCGCCCGTCCACTGGACGGTCGGGCAAGGGACGGCACCGGCGGGGCGAGCGCCTGGTGGTGATCGACGTTCCGGATTGGCTTTGCAGGAAAGGGGGTCTGCCGGGCGTGTCGCGTAATTCGCAACGTCTATCTATGTCCGCCCGCCATTGGGACAATCAATCGCCAAACGATAGACGTAACGAGATACGAAGAGTAAAATGGTTTCCATGGCGGTTGGGAATCGAAAGACACGAATAGGAGAGGTGAAATGAAGGTTCATTGCTCGCTCAAGCAGGCGGCGGAAGACAAGGAAGATCCGTCTGTCTCCAAGCGCACGGAGTTTTACGTTGATCCGGAGACTCTGGTGCTCGAAGAGGGCTACAACCTTCGAAGGGAGACCAAGGCACTTCGCGAATCGATTCAGCAACTGAAGATCGCGTACATCAACGGGGCCACGTTCCCGGCCATCGACGTGGAGATGGTCAACGGTAAGAGAGTCGTTCGCGATGGTCATCGCAGAACTCGCGCTGTTCTGGAAGCCATCGCTGAGGGGTATCCGGCGCGGCGATTGGAGGCGCGAGAATGGAGGGGCAATAGTGTGGAAAGCCTCCTTCATATGCTGGGTACGGCGGATGCCATGGCCCTCTCGACTCTTGAGAAGGGGATCGGCTATCTGCGACTTGTGAAATTCGGCTGGACAAAGGCTGAGATCGCAAGCAAGCGGAACGTATCGCTGCCGCACGTCGATCAAGCCCTGATGCTCGCGAATGCGGAACCGGATGTGCAGCAGATCGTCGCGGAAGAGCTGGTAACTGTGAATGTGGCAATTGAGACGTTGCGTGAGCATGGCAAGAATGCCGGGGCCGTGCTTCGTGAGGTCATCGAGACCGCCCCGATCGAGTTAACAGAAAGTGGCGAGGAACGCCGGAAGAAGGTAACGAAGCGCGAAGTGAAAGCAGCCCGCGCGCCTGCGAAGCGACGTACCCTGCCCCGAGCGCTGGCGGACCGATACGTGTCGAATGTGAACGCCCTGTTCTCTTCGATGCCCGATGACGTGCGGGCTCAGGTGGCGGCCGCTGGTGACGAGGCGACAATTCCGGTATCGGCGCGCTTCCTGAAAGAGCTGATGGCGGCTCAGCTCGAAGCGCAGCAGATCTGCCAGCCGGTTAGCGAACCGGAAAGCGATAACGATCCGCGACAAACTAGCCTGCTGGTCGACGGAGATGGTTAAACCAGTTTCCCCGTCCTTTCTCTCGTTTGCCCCTGCCTAGCAGGGGCTTTTTTTTATCCGCGTTGCGCGGACTATCGAGATGGAAAATCGATAGAAAAAAATCGGTCTGCGAAAGGATAGACGAAGTGAGTTACATGGCATACGATAGACGCAACGTTATACATACAAGGAGAGGGCGTGTGTCAAAACTCAAAGATCTTGTCATCAGGCATAGCGCAGAGATTCGTCAATTGCAGCGGACGACGATCGAAACCATATCCGGAGCGTTGGAGATCGCAACGAGCCTACCGCAGCTCAAGACGACGATTCAGGAAGCGCTAGATACGCTCGCGCACCGTCAAAGGGCTGCTGAAGAGCGATACAGTATCAAGCTGCAAGAGATCGACAGGAGTGCGCGCAAGCGGCCGGAGAACTGACGTGCGTTCTCTATCGAGGTCAAAAAAATGGGGAAGCGCCCGGCCCGCAAGAGGCAGGGGCGCGGTGCGGTTGTCCACGGGACGCTGGCGGCGGCCGGTGGACAACCGCATCCCCATTTCCTTCCTAGAGCGAAGTGATGTGAAGCGGGATCTGGTGTGAGGGGAGCTAACGCTGACGTCGTTCGGCTGACGATCGAGGCAGATCACTTACCGGGGTTGCCACCCGCCTTCGAATTGCCAAAGTCCCCAGCTCGCCACCGCTCGTTCTGAGCGAGGCAGCGTAATAGATTCATCGCAACCAGTCCGTCGCCATACTCACGGCGAATGATAGTAACCAGATGCTCGATCTCGGCCATTACACGCCGCGCACGCACGACCTCGAGGATTACGCGCCTCACGTCCGGGTCGCGCTCGCGCCGGTATAACTCAACCAGTTCGCCGTGCATAGGCGGTTCGAATTCGGGCAGCGGCTTCACACCACTAGGCTTTACTTTGAACGCTTCCCGCCATTCTGGCGGTCCTACGCGCTCACGACGCGTATGGTTTAGGCACCGTCCCCATGCCTCTGTAAGCGTTTGAGATCGCAAACCCTCGCTCCTAGTTAACCAGAACGGGTACAGCTTTACCTGCCCGTTATCGAGATCCGTGTACTCCCACTGATATTCCCAAACAGTCCCCATTTTCGGCACCAACACTGTATGGATATCCAGTGTATCCCATCGACGCGCTACACACATGCGCGCCGCGGTTGTGTGCAAGCGGCGGCGGCCGCCGGAGTCCTGCGCCGGGCTACGGGGGGTCGTGGCCGCTTACGCGGCTCCGAGGTCTACCGACCCGGCCCCCCTACCGTCACACCCGCCCGTCCACTGGACGGTCGGGCAAGGGACAGCTCCGGCGGGGCAAGCGCCTGGTGGTGATCGACGTTCCGGATTGGCTTTGCAGGAAAGGGGGTCTGCCGGGCGCGTCTCGTAATTCGCAATGTCTATCTATGCCTGCCCGCCATTGGGACAATCAATCTCCAAACGATAGACGAAACGAGATACGAATAGTAAAATGGTTTCCGTGGTGGTGATGACCACGGAATACGACGATGCCCCGGCCACTACCTTAACTACTACAGGAGAAACAATGGATACGTTGCATGTTGCGCGTCGTGTTACGCGCAAGTTTGTCGGCACGTTCCGCCACCTGGACGCATGGGACGAGCTGGGCACGATCCGGCACACGCCATTCCGCAAGGTGTACAACCCGGCACGCGATGAAGATTTGTCGGACGGCCCCAGCTACGTCGCCTTCGCCCGCCTGCCCGCCGGCGCGGACGTCAAAGAGTGGTGCCTCGCCATCGAGGACAGCATGTCGTCGCACGGCTGCTCGCACGAGTACGACTGCTGCGGCTGCGCCTCGCACTACGCGCGGGTGTATCCGTACCGCGGCCGCGTGGTGCGGATCAGCGTCGGCGTGTCCTACAACTACTGACCAACGCAACGCCAAGGGGAACGACGATGGCACGAATCAAGGCTGACGAGGTTTGCGTGGGCGACAAGATCGT
This sequence comes from Burkholderia contaminans, assembly GCF_029633825.1. NCBI lineage: Bacteria > Pseudomonadati > Pseudomonadota > Betaproteobacteria > Burkholderiales > Burkholderiaceae > Burkholderia > Burkholderia contaminans. The sequence goes on from NZ_CP090646.1 coordinate 38,906, forward strand.
CCGCCCCGGCGATGCGATTTACGAAGTCGTGGCGCTCGAATGGTTCACGGTCACGGTGCATCTGCATTGCGTCGAGCGCCGCGTGGCCAAGCTCGACCGACACGAGACGTTCTCGTACAACCGCGACGAAAAGGTCGAGGTTGCCTAACAACCGCTCCCGCTACAGGAGAACGACATGTCAATCACTATCGAATTCGAAGATCTCGGGCAAGACTTTCTTGTGTGGACGCTCAATGAGAACGGCGTCGTGATCGAGTGCAAGCCGTTTCAGGCGTGGCTGTGGAAAGGTCGACAGGTAGTCGACTACGCAAGCCTGAAGCGCGGTGACGTTGTGCACTTCCTCGACAACGACAACCACATGCGACCGCTGAAATACCGCATTGCGCGCATCACGCACTGATCAACCGCTCTCGCTACAGAAGAAAGACATGGACGACTTCGGCAACTCGATCAACAACTACGCATTCCTGATGCACGACATGATCTGGAAGCGAATCTACTTCTTCACCAGCGCTATCAGCGGCGGTTCGCACGTCGACGCGGCCGACAACGTGATCTAACCAACCGCTACCGCTACAGGGGAAAGACCATGCCAGAAGAACAACTCGCGAGCGCAGTGGAACTGCTGATGGCGCTCAAACGCGACCTGATGCACGCGCGCCGGTTCGGGCCGGACACACTCGCTAACTACCGGCGCGCTTGTTCGTCGGCAGAAGGTGACGTTGAAGCGTGGCTCATCGAACATGGCCACCTCAAATCGACCGAGTAGCAAGGGACAGATCCGGCGGGGCAAGCGCCTGGTGGTGATCGACGTTCCGGAATGGCTTTGCAGGAAAGGGGGGCTGCCGGGCGCGTCGCGTAATTCGCGCCGTCGATCGAAAATCGCCCGCCATTGGGACAATCAATCACGAAGCGATAGACAAAACGAAGTACGGCACGTAAAATGGTTTCCATGGTGATTGTGACAATTTTTGGAGAAAGTACCGTGCCGCAAGCGACGACAGACCTGGTTAAGAGTGTGAGTGTTGAGAACATGCTCCGGCAGCGTGACGCCGTAATGGAGCGTATCGCAGAAGCGAAGCGGCTGATTGGCGAAGCTGACGAAATTGCTTCGAAGGCCGGATTTGGCGCAGTGAGTGGCTATATCTCGGACAGATATTCGCACGGTGGTGCGCGCTTTGGTCATGCTGATTTCGTGGAGCAGATGCGCAAGCATGTTGATGCTTCCGGTTGGAAGCATCTGATGAACGAGTCAGGAATTCGAACCCTGATGGATGCCGAGGCGCGGAAGCAATGGGACAGCAGCGTCTATGAATTGAAGACGCCGGAGCTGACACTTGCAAACGTCACTTCGACCTTTACAGTGCTGCGCGATGGCCGGGAAGAACTGTTCGAACGAGGCGTGATCGCTTGCTTTCGCGGACTGTCGTGGGACTATAAGACCAATCAACCGTTCAAGTTTGGTAAGCGTATTGTGATGCGATGCCTCTACCAGGCTCAGGTTGGCCCCTATACGCAGAGTGTCAACCACCACGCGGCCGACAAGCTAGACGATCTTGTGCGCGTGTTCAGCGTGCTTGATGGGAAGCCGGAACCCGACCACCGGAACGGCATGTATATGCACCTGAGCAATGCTACGTGCAAACGTCCCGTTGAGCGCTTCATCGATCTCGAATATTTTGAGATTCGCTGGTTCAAGAATGGTAACGGACACTTGACATTCAAGCGGCCCGAGCTTGTCGAAAAGATCAATCGAATTATCGCGAAGTGCTACCCGCACGCACTCGCATCCGAGGTTAGATAACCCGGCACCGCTGAACGGCCACGCCAGCGCGGCATTGATCTGACGGAGCCCCCCCACACACTAACGCCCCAGCAGCTTGCCGCGCTGGGGCGTTTTGCTATCCAGCTCGCGCGTTGCGCTCGATGGGGACGGCGCGCCGCTGCGCGTCGCGATCGCGGGCCGGCCGCCGGCGACGCGGGCGGGGGCTCTCGATCCAGCTCGCGCGCCCTGGCGGCCGCGCTCGATGCCGACGACGGGCGGCGCATTCGCGCCGCGGTGGTCTGCGAGCGGCGGCGGCCGCCGGAGTCCTGCGCCGGGCTACGGGGGTCGTGGCCGCTTGCGCGGCCCCGAGGTCTACCGACCCGGCCCCCTACCGTCTCACCCGCCCGTCCACTGGACGGTCGGGCAAGGGACGACACCGGCGGGGCAAGCGCCTGGTGGTGATCGACGTTCCGGATTGGCTTTGCAGGAAAGGGGGGCTGCCGGGTGTGTCGCGTAATTCGCAACGTCTATCTATTTCCGCCCGCCATTGGGACAATCAATCGCCAAACGATAGACAAAACGAAGTACGTAGCGTAAAATGATTTCCATGGTGAGGCGTTGACAAGGAGATGAGAAATGCAAGCCAAGATTGAAGTTGCAGCCGTTCTGGACAGCCTGCGCATCCAGGCGTCTACCCGCGTCTTTGCGGAGAGCGATGATCGGCAGTATTTCGTGAACAGCAGCTACATCGAAGATCGTGACGTGATTCTTCGCATCCTGATCGAGCGCGCCATCATTCGCCGTGCCGTGAGCGACATTCTGGCCGACAGTGAAGGCTATACCGTTCGCGTGTGGGACGGCGAAGCATATGCCATCAAGTCGTCTCGCGATCTTATCGAGATCATGGGTGCGATCATGGCGACGGACGAGGAAACCATCATCATCCACCGTCCCCACACGGAAGAGAATCGGAGCAAGCCGGTGCGTGTCGGATCGTTGTCTCTGGTCTACGGTAACTCCGGCTGGGACGTCATTTCCGACAACGCGGACAACGACGAGACGAACCGCCTGATCGCGGGAGCCGAGAAGCTCGCCAGCGCCTTCGCCGCAGTGCTTTGATCGAAACGGCCTGCCTGATGCGGGCCGACCTGATGAGGAAGGGATTATGTATCTGTTTCTGATCGTCGCTAGGCTTAGCGGTAGCGATGCAGAGTTCGGCACGTTCTTGGAACCGGCCGAAGATGAGCAAATCGCACAAGATCTTGTGCTGTCCAGATTCACGGACGAGATGGAAGAGATCGAGAAGCGAGAGAAGTCGCTCGAAATCGAGGTCTCGGTACTGATCGGGGAGTATGTCGCAGAAGACACGCTACGAATCCCGACCGGTGTTGACTGGATGCTCGATCGGCAAGTGTGGCTGCGGTCTGTTGTACAGCCGCGCAGGCTCGGCTACTAATCAACGTACCCGAAGGGGAACGACCATGAACGCAGCCAAGCAAGCAGTGATCGCAGACGCGGAGCGCGCCGGCTACACGATCGAACGTCATGAAACGTGCGTTGACATCGTGAAGCGCACGAAGCATGCGAAGCCGCGCGTTGCAGTGGCGCTGCGCATCTATGAGGACGGCACGGCGTTCGATGCAACGATGGACCTGTCGGCCGCGAAGGCCATCCGTAACGCGGCCGACATGCGGGCGTTCCTTGGCATTTAACAACCGCTCCCGCTAGAGGAGAAAGACCGTGAAAGTCGAAAAGGTAGTGCTGCCGGACGGACGTGAGCGTGTGCGAGTTACAGGTGATGACGGCCGCAAGTCCTATTGGTGGCACATCCGCCAGCGGCCGCGCGAAATCACGTCGGCAAAGCAACGCGTGCTGATCGACGCAGCAATCGCGCGCTCCGCCTGACCAACCGCTCCCACTACAGGAGAAAGCCATGAACAAGCCGCAAATGACGCTTCGCTGGAACGACGGCGAAGAACAAGCGATCAGCCGGGCGAAAGCCGCCCGCGAGATTCGCAAGAACCGCAACGCACACCCTGCGCTTGGCGTGCGCGTTTTCCGGAAATTTCGCGAGACGTACATCGTCAGCGAATTCCTCGGTGTCGGCTGCTGCATCCATCGCGCATGAACAACTGGCCGCGCGTCCCGACTGACAACCGTAGTCACTATAGGAGATGGGCGAAATGAAGATGCGTAAGCGCCGCATCAAACGAGGGCTGATTCTCGGGCCGTGGAAAGGGCAGCCAAACGCCCGACCGCTTCTGCTGTTATGGTGGCCGCATCACCACCGTAAAGCCTGAAAAACCGCCCCCGCTACGACGGACATTGAAGTCACGCCCCAGCAGCTTGCCGCGCTGGGGCGTTTTGCTATCCAGCTCGCGCGTTGCGCTCGATAGGGACGGCGCGCCGCTGCGCGTCGCGATCGCGGGCCGGCCGCCGGCGACGCGGGCGGGGGCTCTCGATCCAGCTCGCGCGCCCCGGCGGCCGCGCTCGATGCCGACGACGGGCGGCGCATTCGCGCCGCGGTGGTCTGCGAGCGGCGGCGGCCGCCGGAGTCCTGCGCCGGGCTACGGGGGTCGTGGCCGCTTGCGCGGCCCCGAGGTCTACCGACCCGGCCCCCTACCGTCGCACCCGCCCGTCCACTGGACGGTCGGGCAAGGGACGACACCGGCGGGGCAAGCGCCTGGTGGTGATCGACGTTCCGGATTGGCTTTGCAGGAAAGGGGGTCTGCCGGGCGCGTCGCGCAATTCGCATCGCCTATCTATATCTGCCGACCATTGGGACAATCAATCGTCAAACGATAGACAAAACGAGATACGGATAGTAAAATGGTTTCCATGGTGATAGACATGGGGAACGACGATGAACAAACCGACTTTCGCAAAGCTGCTTGACGCATGCGACTGCGCGACACGCGGTCTGATGTTCAACGTCTGCTGCGCGCTCAGCGAGGCCGCTGACAACGCGATCCACAGCGAAGTGCTGGTCAGCAATGAGTTCGTTCGCGTTGGTGACAACTGTTCGCCCCTGTTCGACGGAGCCGCGCTCGACAGCCTAGCAACTGTCATGTCCTGCAACGTGCTAGGTTGGTCCGACGCAGAACACGCCGACGTCGCTGCATGGCTCGCGGCCCGTGGCTTCACTTTTTAACAACCGTACCTACCAAGCTGGAGATCGCAATGTTCGAAACTACAGCGGCCCTGATCCGATGGATCGACACCCATTACCTGCCCGAGCCGACGATCGACAACGGCGACGGCACCCTGACCGTAGCTTGCGCAGTGGTCGCGGCCGACAGAAGCGTGTTGATCGAGCGCTCGAAGATCCCGGCGACGCGTAAGGCCGCTCGCGACTGGCTCGGCTATTGATCCGGTCGTACTGACCGACGACGAAGGGGAGTGACGATGGAAAAGCTGAGCGCAATCGCGAAGTGTCAGGAAATGAAGCCGGTTCTGTCCAGCATCCAACAATCTGGATTCGCGGCGCAGATGATGCAGAACGGAACTATTGAAGTGCAAGACCCGGTTCTCTGCCTTGGCGTCGGCGGCAAGAACCATACGGAATACCGCACGATCAAGCTGCACGGTGCCAAGGCCGCGCGGCATTTCATTATCGAACGCAGCTAACTAAGGGGAAGAGTCCATGACTACCGATACGATCGATCTGACGCCCACATGGGGTGAAGTCGGAAATATGTATGTCCGACTGGCAGAGTCGGGGGAAGTGGCCGCGATTCGGAGGATGCGATCGGAGGCTGCAAAGGCGTTTGCCGCAGCTCAGGCGTTCACGGCGATTCAAGCGACGCTCTCGGAAGAGCAGCGCGCGATCGCAAGTGGCGTACTGACCACTGAACTTTCGAAGATGGGCTACTGAAAAATGACGTTGCTTAACCAAACCATGAGCGCTCGCGCGGTTCAGCTTCTGGTCGATGCCGAGGCGCAACGCTACGGGGAGCTGATTCGCGATCAAACGTGGTCACTGGAACACGCGCATTACGTTCTGACTCACATCGATCAGGAAAAGCTCGACCTCTTCTCTGTTGCAGGGCTCGCGATGGCGATCGCTTGGTATCAGTGCAGCGACAGCTAACCGCCCCGCCCTGCCCAACCGACGCCCCAGCAGCTTGCCGCGCTGGGGCGTTTTGCTATCCAGCTCGCGCGTTGCGCTCGATGGGGACGGCGCGCCGCTGCGCGTCGCGATCGCGGGCCGGCCGCCGGCGACGCGGGCGGCGGCTCTCGATCCAGCTCGCGCGCCCTGGCGGCCGCGCTCGATGCCGACGACGGGGCGGCGCATGCGCGCCGCGGTGGTCTGCGAGTGCCTGCGGCCGCCGGAGTCCTGCGCCGGGCTACGGGGGTCGTGGCCGCTTACGCGGCCCCGAGGTCTACCGACCCGGCCCCCTACCGTCGCACCCGCCCGTCCACTGGACGGTCGGGCAAGGGACAGCACCGGCGGGGCGAGCGCCTGGTGGTGATCGACGTTCCGGATTGGCTTTGCAGGAAAGGGGGTCTGCCGGGCGCGTCTCGTAATTCGCAGCGTCTATCTATTCCCGCCCGCCATTGGGACAATCAATCGCCAAACGATAGACAAAACGAAGTACGTATCGTAAAATGGTTTCCATGGTGATCGAGACGATCACCGCAGCAGAAACGGCAAATTTTCGGAGATTCCACCATGCGCCTCGCTTCCCGCTTCGCCCCCAACGCTCACCAACTCCGCGCGAACTCCCCGCTTTCGGATGACCAAATCGCGCGCGTTGCTCCGTCGATCTTCGCGACGGAGAAGCACGAAAGCCGCTCCGACCGTTACACCTACATCCCGACGATCGAGGTGCTGAACGGCCTGCGTGGCGCTGGCTTCCAGCCGTTCATGGTGGCGCAAACCCGCGTTCGTGATGCTGGCAAGCGCGAACATACCAAGCACATGATCCGCCTGCGTCATGCAGATCAGATCATCGGCGCGGAAGCCGACGAAATCATCCTGCTTAACTCGCACGACGGGACGAGCAGCTATCAGATGATCGCGGGTCAATTCCGTTTCGTCTGCGCGAACGGGATGGTTTGCGGCGAGACGGCGAGCGAGATCCGCGTTCCGCACAAGGGCAAGATCGTGGATGACGTCATTCAAGGCGCGTTCGACGTGCTGGACGGGTTCCAGTACATCCGCGAGGTCAAGGGCGAAATGAAGTCGCTCACGTTGAGCCGTGGCGAACAGGAAGCGTTCGCTACCGCTGCGCTCCAGCTCAAATACGAGCCGAGCGACGTGAAGCCGGCACCGGTCACGGAAACGCAAATTCTCGAAGCGCGCCGCTTCGAAGATCGCAAGGATGACCTGTGGACGACGTTCAATCGCCTGCAGGAGAATCTGATTCAGCGCGGCGGCCTGCCCGGACGCACGGCATCCGGCCGGACGACCCGGACGCGCCCGGTCGAGGGCATCGACCAAAACGTCAAACTGAATCGCGCGTTGTGGACGCTGACCGAGGCGATGGCGGCACTGAAGAAGTAAAGAGTAAGCGGGCCGGGAGACCGGCCCGCAGACCGAACGGAGGGAGAGAATGAGCGAAACGAACGCACCGAACCCGGACGGAGCCGCCGGAGGCTGGTCGGAAGTCAATGAGTTTTCGTTGACGCGGAACGGGCACTACCTGACGCGCTACATGGTTCATGGCGTTGCGGGTTATCTGTTGTGGGATAAGGCTGGAAAGCCGCATGGGCCGTTCGACACCGTGAAGGCGGGAATGGATCACTACGATTGCATCGCTCCCACCGACGAAGGCGAAGGTAACGACGGAACGGAGGTGCAGGATGAGCAGTGATGAGCTGACGCCGGACGACGTGGACGGATTTCGTGCGCAACTCCGTGCGGGCGATATGGTCGGCGCGTTCGGGGCAGTCAAGAAGCTGCCGATCGAAAGCGCCGCCAACATGATGTTGCGCGCAGGGTTCAGCGTCGCGTACGACAGGCGAAGCCCGCGCGCATTTTGGGAGCGCACCCAAACCGATATAGTCCGCGCATGTAGACAGAACACGGACGGTTACGGGCTTCGGCCGAAAGACTCCTTCTAAGCCACTCCCCGCTTTTCATCACGCCCCAGCAGCTTGCCGCGCTGGGGCGTTTTGCTATCCAGCTCGCGCGTTGCGCTCGATGGGGACGGCGCGCCGCTGCGCGTCGCGATCGCGGGCCGGCCGCCGGCGACGCGGGCGGGGGCTCTCGATCCAGCTCGCGCGCCCCGGCGGCCGCGCTCGATGCCGACGACGGGCGGCGCATTCGCGCCGCGGTGGTCTGCGAGCGGCGGCGGCCGCCGGAGTCCTGCGCCGGGCTACGGGGGTCGTGGCCGCTTGCGCGGCCCCGAGGTCTACCGACCCGGCCCCCTACCGTCGCACCCGCCCGTCCACTGGACGGTCGGGCAAGGGACGGCACCGGCGGGGCGAGCGCCTGGTGGTGATCGACGTTCCGGATTGGCTTTGCAGGAAAGGGGGTCTGCCGGGTGTGTCGCGTAATTCGCAACGTCTATCTATGCCCGCCCGCCATTGGGACAATCAATCGCCAAACGATAGACAAAACGAAGTACGTAGCGTAAAATGGTTTTCATGGTGACCGACAAGGAGAAACGTGATGTGCAGCCGGAGTCTTGCTCTTAACGCTCGCGCTAGTTGGGCGCTTTATACGTGTGCGCTGCTTGCTGGCGATGCACGCGCCGAAGAACTGAAGCTCGATGCGCAAATTTTCGCGCAGGAAAGCGGCATCGACTCCTTTATCGAAAAATCTGGTCTTCCGCTGTTTCTTCGAGACGTGCCCGCCCTTGCTGCTGAATGGGATCATGGGTGGAAGTTGTGGAGCGACATTCGAGAGTACGCATAGTTCAGGAGGTGCGGCCATGAAACGATTGGCGATTGCAGAGATCGAGACCGCGATCAACGTATGGCGTAATCGGTGCCCGGTAGCAGATGACGAGTCTTTCGCACTCTGCCGGGAAGCCCGCTTGCTCGCGGATGTATACGGGCTGATGATCGTGAGCGGCATGGCGGAAGTTGCGATTGCCACCCTGTCGGCGGATCAAGTTTCCGCGCTGAACGGTGCGGGAATCACGGTGTGATGATTGCGAGGCTTATAGCATGCAGATCGGATTCGATTTTGGGGATACTGGAGCGGTCAAGGAGGTTCGCCCGTCGCCGGTATGGAAACCGGCGCGGCCGTCACTGCGGGAATGGGGGCGACTGCTTGACGATGCGAAGCGCGCAGTGCAGTTGCTTCCCTACGTTGAACGCGCAATCTTCTCGGCTTGCATCGAGGCGGCCAGGACGCACCGGGGGGACGAGATCGAGCGCTCGATGACGCGCGCAAAGACGGACGCGGAGCGCGAAGCGCTTATGAATGGCGATGTGTGGTCGCCGCACTCCTGTACGACGGTTGAGGCGACCGACGAGGCACGCGCGAACCTCATGCGCCACTGCGTTACAAGGGCCGAAAGCGGGCAGGACGTCCCCGGCATCGAGTACAAGACGCGACACGACGAAAACGTAAAGGGCGGCGCAATCCACGCGGTAGGCGTCGGCACGGTCATTGTGCGGGAGTGGTGTTCCGTCGGGGTCGGCTCAATCACTTTCGAGCCGAGCCGATCGACGTTCTTTCTCGCGAGCTTTCGTGATGATATGCCCGCACACTACGCACCTGCATCGCTCTGGAGGCCCGCATACTGCGCCGACAAGATCGCGTTTTCGAACGACACGGCCCCGAGCGTCCCGACGTTTCTTTTCAACGGGCGAGAGTACGTCAACACGGGGAGCGTGAGCATTAGCGGTAGGGAGTCCTGTACCGCATGGAGTATCGCCCCGCTCGATGGCTGGAGCGAGCAGACGTACAACTATCGCAGCAAGTGCGCGGCATATGACCGCTACGAGAAGGAGCGCGGCGACTCGCGCGGCATGGTTGTGAAGGTGCGCGGCCAGCTCTGCGTGCTGGACAAACCGATTTGCTTCTTCGATGACAACGTGACGCACAACTATTCGTTCATTGACGAAAAGGAGGACGGCGAAGCTGAACAAGATGATGCGGTGAACTACGACGATCGCATCGAGGAAGACGCAGACTTACTTGCCGCATAGGAGGAACGATACGAGAAAGGCCGGTGATGAACCGGCCTTTTTTATTTCGGATAACGATGCATTTATCCTATTCTCGGCGCTTTCCAGTTAACACTTTCAATCGAATAAAGGATAGACGAAACGAGATACCGCGAGTATAATTTATTCCATGGTGATCGAGTGATGTAGCAGGGTTCAACGGAGATAGATCATGGTGTCGGCCAGCACGAACGTAGTCAGCATTGCGCAGTTCAAGAGCGCTAAACAGACCGCTGTTGCGCAGCAGGAGATGACCTTGTCGACGGCGTTCGAACCCGAGGACTCGGAAGACATTCAGTTTCGCGTGGGTAGCGATCGGAAGCCCGCGCACCTTTCCCACTCATGGGAGAACCGGACGCCGCGCGCCCCGTTGACGTCGAGTACCCCGTTGGGCGACGCCGCGCTTGACGGCATCTACCGATTGCTTCGGGGTCAACGCGCAGCTCCGGCACGCCGTCCCGCGCTCGATGTTCCGACGTGGCAATTGCAGGGCAGTTGAGAATAGCCGCCCGCACACCGTTGTTGAATGGCGCGCGGTGCGCCCCGAACTGGCCGGTAGCCATAGAAGGATGACGATGAATACTCAGCCGACGCCCGAGGAAGTGGCGAGCTACTTTGACCAAGATTACGGCGAACGGACGCTGATTGAAGCGATGGGTCGTATCGGCCAGACATACGCTCACAGCGGTCACTACGGGCCGGACGGAAGCTATCAGATCCTCGCCATTCGAACCGATCACATCGGCCCGGTTCGTCGGTTCGTCGCTGTAACGTTGATGAAACTGATCGGATGGCTGGCGCGCCCGGAGTCTTACGAGGCCGCGAGCGGCAAGGACGGGATCACCGAGACGTCGCCCGACCGATAACCCCCCCCACTGGAGATAGGCATGACGAGCGAAAAGGAACTCTACGAGCTGATCGAGCGCGCCCAAAGCGTCGGCGCGATCGTGACCGTAACCCACGACGGGAACAAGGACGCCCGCGACCCCCGCGGATTCATCCAGTCGATTCAAGTGTCGAATCTGGATGGTATCGGGCCGCATCCCATGTCACCGCTGCATGCTGCTGAACGCCTGCGCGAAGCGCTGCGCGAGCCGTTTGGCTGGCTGATCGCCGGGACGAGCCACCCGGACATGGAGGCCGATCGCTCCGTGAAACACTCGTAGGGAAACGCGACGCGCGAAGAAGTCTTTATGTATCAAATGGATAGGGCCGATTTTCGGCCCTTTTTCATTTGTGTTTCACGGCGCGGTAATTCACTCACACGTTTTTTTCTGTGCCGGAACGACTCGCTGTATCGAATGATACGAATACCGTTTCATTTGAGACGAAATCGTGTTTCGGGCCGGAGTCGCGGCGGGCGCGTGGGCGGTACTAACGGGGAAATGGGGATGCGGTTGTCCACCGGCCGCCGCTGGCGTCCCGTGGACAACCGCACCGCGCCCCTGCCTCTTGCGGGCCGGGCGCTTCCCCATTTTGCGCGCGCGCGAGAATGCGGCCCCATGCAACAAAGCCCCGCTATTGCGAGGCTTTGTTGATGGCCGCTTGCAGCTTCGCCTGCGTTACCGCATCGAGCAACGGAAACGCTGCCGTCACGGCGCGGCCGAGCTTGGCCTCTTCCTGCCCTTTGCCGAAGATTTGCATGCCGCCGACCACCACGACGCCGGCGACGAGTCCCGCGACCAGCGCGGCGGCGATCGCCACCGTCAACGGGTTTGTCCTCTTCGGCTCGATCATCGGCACCGGTTTATCCGGCATGGCCGCTAACAACTTCTTAGCGGCCATCGTGGCTTCCTGCACGGATCGAGCGGTGTCCTTGGTGCTCGCGTCAATCTCCTGCACCCTGTTCGTCAAGGCTTCCGCCTTGCCGAACAGGTCGTGCATTTCTCCGAGCACGATTCTCAGGGCCGCATCCCGTCTTGTCTGAGGCCCCGGAGCCGTCTCCGTGTCGCTCATTTGCCTTTCGCCTTGCCGAACAGCAGATCCGTTGAGCGCGCGAGGTTGGCTTGCGCGTCGACGGCCAGATCGTGGTCGGCTTGTGCCTCAATCGCGGCCAACTCCGCATCCAGGTCGCCCGCTGCCTTGGCTTCGGCTCGCTTTGCGCGCCAGTCCGTCTGGTCTTCCGCCAGTTCACGGATGTTCTTGCGGCGAACGAGATCGAATACTTCGCTTTGCTTGATGACGATATGCGGTTCGTAGGTTGCCTTGTTCTTGCCTTCCGTTGCCGCGTATCCCGCGATTTGCGCGTAGACGTGTTCCACCGGCAAATTCGCTTCCCCGCCATCGTACATATTGAAGACGAGACGGATTTTACTCGACGGGAAACCGAGCTTCGAAAGCCATTCGATCGTTGCGATCGTGTCTTTCTGTTGCTTGTCGGCCGGAACGGTCGGGACGACGATCAAATCCAGTTCGCCAATCGCACTTTTATAACGCGTCAGTTCGCCCATGAATTGAACGACATTCGATGCGCCGACGTCTACGATTACGTCATCGTTCAACATGATTGTTCGGAAAATATCACGGAACTCGGATGCCGAAAACTCTTCGGCTTTCGTGCTCTCGATTTCATTCGCCACCGAGGCGTTGTGAAGTTCGACCGAAACAAATTTTGCGTCCGGACGACTCGCTTTCAACCAGTTGGTCGCCAGCGTGGTTTTTCCGACGTTACCGCTCAGGTTGATGACGGCGATTTTTTTGCTCATGTTCATTTCCTTTGGCTGCGTGCGAATTTTCGATAATCGACTTGACTTGCTTTCTGAGCTTCTTGCAATGCGTCTTTCACTTCGAACGCACTGCCGACGCTATCTGATTCCGGGGGCGTAACCTGCTCCCGTGGTTCCGCTGATCCACTCCCTTTTGGTTCCACTGATCCACTAACGTTTGGATCATCTGATCCAACCCGGATTGGTTCAGGTGATCCATGCGTGATTGGCTTGACCGATCCAGCCTGTTCCGCTCGCTTGCGCACCCGCTTCAAGGTCGTGTTGTACACATCGAACGTCATCTGAACACCGGCAGCGACCAGCGCTTGATGAATGGTTGCGTGTCGATGCCCGAGGTTGTTTGCCCGCTCGATTAGCGGGAACAGTCGTTCGAGCAACACTGCCTTCGAGCGGAGGTTTTGCGCCTGCAACTTTCGGGCGGTTTCCTCTAGTTCGATCAGTTCGTCTACGGTTTGCATGGAAGTCATCGTAACTTGTCGTGTACTTAAAGGCAACTAAAAAGGAACAAAATGTATCGTGAATTTTCGACAAGGTAACACGACGGGAACACTTTTGGAACTGAGGCGGTACAGACGTGGAACATTTGAGGGGTCGTCGCGCCCCTAATCGGCCTCGCCAGGGCCGCAAAAGCCCCAAAAACCGGGTTGAAATACGCTTTTTCTGGCCTGATCAGACCATCAAATGCCCTCGCACGGGCCGAAATCGGCGGTCGACCGACTGTCCTAGAACCCCAACACACCATACGCACCTCTTGCGAGGTGCTGCAAAGCCAAGCTGCGCTTGGCTTTAAAGGCAAAACCGGCGCCAATTTTTGGGTTATCAGGTAACACGTTAGGGTGTAGGATGCCCGTGTTTTAAGGGAGATCGTGTGTTATGCGTCGTACAACTAGTATTAGTTTGAGCAGTGAGGAAGAGGCGTTCATGCGTCGGCAGATGGAGATCGCTGGCGAGACGGAGCTGGGGCCGCACATCAAGCGGGTCTACTTTGGTCGGCTCAATCCAGGAGAAGGTGTGCTTGCTGAGCTTCGGACGAACACCGACATGACGCTGTCGATGCTCGCAACCATGACGAAAGGGCTGCCTGCCGGCGCTGGCCGACCGGCAGAGAAAGACGACTCGCGGGATTTAGAACTGCGTTTGCTTGCCGCTATCTTCACCATGCTTCACATGTCCGTCGGGAAGGATCAGCGCTTGTTGATCGAGCGCTACATCGACCCGAAGGCGGTCGAAACCTTTTTGAAAGCTGGAGATGATGTATGAGCGCTGGATCGCGACGGTATGACGACCGCCACAAGGGGTTGATGTTTCTGCTGGTGCTGCTGGGTTCGGTGGGTGCATGGTTTTGGGCCGCGCAGCGGTTATATACCCTGCCCCACGATCAACTCGCGAGAGCGCTGTATTATGCAGCGCTCTCGACGCCCCACACTCCCCTATTATGGGTGCCGACAACTTTGGCATTTATATATGGGATGATCGTATTCGCTGTACTAGCCGTCTACTTTAGAAGTGGTTTTGAAGGGGCCGATTTTGCGATATTTTTGCGCGGTGCGACAATGGCGAGTCCGGCGCAACTACGGGATTTGACAAGAAACTGGTTTCGCCCTCAGTTAATTTTGGGTGGGATTCCGGTGCCGATTAAAATCGAGAGCCAACATTACAGTTTCACCGGTTCTACGGGTTCGGGTAAATCTCAGGCAATTGCCGAGTACATCGAGTCGGCATTGGCGAGAGGTAAGCCGCGTTGGTATCGACCGTGGGCAAAGCCTGAGAGAATTGTTTGCGTCGATCCGAACGGCGCGTTCATGGAGAAGTTTTATCAGCCCGGCGACATTATCATCAATCCATTTGATGAGCGATCGCGGTCATGGGGTATCTACAACGAAATCCGTGTCCCGTTTGACGTCGAGCTTTTTGCAGTGAGTGTTATTCCGAAAAGTCCTTCGACCGAACAGGAAGTCTGGAATGCGATGGCGCGAACCATCACCGCAGAGGTGATGCTGAAGTTGTGGAGGCTCAACCGCGGGACGACAGACCATCTGGTGTACTGGCTGACGATGGCCCCGAACGAGCAGCTTCAAGAGATGCTGGCTGACACCGCCGCCGCCGGCATGTTCCACGGTGCAGAAGAAACCCTCGGCAGTGTGCGGACGGTGCTTACCCGGTACATCACCCCACACAAGTTTCTCGCGGCGATCGAGACTGCTCAGAAGGAATTCTCCTTCCGTGATTGGCTGGACAACGGAGCGGGTAACGTCTGGATTACGTGGCGGGAAGATCAATTGTCCGCCCTGAAGCCGCTTATTTCGTGCCAGTTCGACGTGCTCTGCGCTGCGGCTCTGTCCGCGCCCGCCAATCGCAAGCGCCCTGCTACGCATCTGGTTGCCGACGAGCTGGATTCGCTTGAGAAGTTGAACTACGTCGTCCAGGCTGGCACCAAGGGCCGAAAGCACAAGCTGTACATCGCGGCTGGCTTCCAATCCTACGCGCAGCTTGACGACACGAACGGCAAGCAGGCCGCCCTGACCTTGCGCAACAGCTTCCGTAACACGTTGAGCTTCGGTATTGCGGATATGGACACCTATACGGCCGGCGAGATCTCCAAGGGTCTCGGGGAGCATGAGGTGATTCGGAAGCGTGAGACCGGGGGCAAGAATCCGACCACCACGTACGACAAAGAGCGCGAGCCGCTGGTTATGCCGTCGCAGATCCATAACCTGCCCGACCTGACTGGTTACGTGAAGCTCTCTGGCAGGCACCCTATTGCTCGCGTTACCTTGCAGTACAAGGATCGGCCGAAAGTCATTGAGCCGATCGTCATGGCCAAGAACGTGTGGACGACCGCCCCCGACTTCGACTCGGTGTCGACGCTCAACTTTGCGCGAGACGAGTGATGCTGACGTTCTCGTTTGTGAAGGACTCGCGGCAGGCCGGAAAGTACTACGAAGAGACCGACGACTACTATGCGAAGGAAGGTCATCGCGGCGAATGGGATGGCGAAGGCGCGGAAGCGCTGGGGCTGCAAGGCGGTGTCGACAAAGAGACCTTCAAGAATCTGCTTGATGGCAAATTGCCGGATGGCACCGTGGTTCGAAAGCCCGCGCCGAAGACGAACAAGGACGGCAAGAAAGCCAATGCCCGGCTCGGCATTGACTTCACGTTCAGCGCGCCGAAGAGTGTCAGTATCGTTGCTTTGGTCAGTGGCGATCGGCGTGTGATTGCTGCGCACGATGCGGCCGTGGCTGATGCCTTGAAAATGCTTGAGAGCAAGGTCGTCGCACGCAAGAAGGTCAAGAAGCTGTCTTTTCGCGAGCACACCAACAATTTCGTCGTCGCGAAGTTTCAGCACGATCTATCGAGAGACCAAGATCCGCAGTTGCACACCCATGCGGTCGTCATGAATCTCACGCAGCGCGAAGACAAGCGTTGGACGGCGCTTTCCAACGAGGAAATGCTGAAGAGCGTCAAGGTGACTGGAGCGTACTACCGCGCGCGACTCGCGGAGAGATTGCAGGACATGGGCTACGACATTCGGGCGACGCGGCACGGCTTCGAGATGGCGTCGGTTCCGGATGCTGCGATCGAAATGTTCAGTCAGCGCAGCCGCACGATCGAGAAGCACCTCGACGCCCAAGGACTGACGAGAGATACCGCCAGCGGCGGCATGAAGCAGACCATCACGAAGAACACGCGCAAGCGCAAAGACGAGGGCGATCGCGCGGTGTTGCGTCAAGAGTGGCGTGATGCCCTTGCTACCGCAGGCATCAAGATTCCAGAAGCCGCGCCCGAACATCAGGCCGCGCCTGCAAGAACCCCGACGCCCCCCGGCCGCGAGGCCGGGCACGGAGCATCGGACGGCGCTGGCCCGCGCGATCCTGGTGCTGGTGGTGGCTCATCCGGGCGCGGTGGCGCAGAGCCGCGGCGTCCCGAGGTGACACCGCAATCGCCAAGCACTCGGCCGACGTCGGGCGATTTCAACAGAGATGCGACCGACCCGCGCGACTCACGGGAGCGGCCGCAGCAGCCCGAGCGTGTCGATGCAGAATCATTCCCAGCGCATTCTCCGCAGCAGGCCGCCGGCCCGACAGGTGGAGATCCACCGTTGCCCGATAAGCAGCGCCGCGCCCGCGAGGCTCTGGACTTTGCGATCGAGCATTTAACCGAGCGGCAGGGCATTTTCACGCATGGCGAGCTGCTTGAGCGCGCGTACATGAAGGCGCTGGGTGGAACGGCCGAGATCGACCGTGAGCTAGATCGAGCCAAGGTGGACGGGCGATTGTTGCCCGAACTGCCGTTGTACCAAACTGCAAAGTCTTTCTCGCGTGACGAGCAGGCAAAATCAGACGATCCGCAGTTCGACAAGTTTCGGCACGACAACGACATCCACAAGCTCACGCGCGCGTCGTGGGTGTCGATGCTCGTCAACGTTGAGGGTTATAGCGCCGATCGCGCGGAAAAAACAGTCGACAACGCGATCGCAAGCGGTCGCCTTGTGCAGACCGAAGAGCGCTACACGACTCCCGACATGCGAAGCCGCGAGCTGCGCATCCTCTGGATGGAGCGGCTTGGCCGCGATACGGTGCAGCCGATCAAGACGGCCGAAGAGGTCGATACGATGCTCGCGCAGAGTGACCTGAATGCGGGGCAACGTGACGCTGCGAAACTTGTGTTGACCACGACGAACCGTATTGTCGGTGTGCAAGGTTATGCCGGTGTGGGG
The DNA here is from genome assembly GCF_029633825.1 of Burkholderia contaminans. NCBI lineage: Bacteria > Pseudomonadati > Pseudomonadota > Betaproteobacteria > Burkholderiales > Burkholderiaceae > Burkholderia > Burkholderia contaminans. The sequence continues at coordinate 56,238 of NZ_CP090646.1, forward strand.
AAAAGCCACATGCTGAGCAAGTCGGTCGAGGGCATCAAGGCGGAGACTGCAAAGAGGGCGTCTGAAAGCGGTTATCGCGTCATCGGGCTCGCGCCATACGGTTCGCAGAACAAGGCATTGAAGGAGCTGGGGATGGACTCTCAGACCCTCGCATCGTTCTTGGCGAAGAAGCCAGAGCCGGGGCTGCTGGGGCCGAACACGATCGTCTTTCTTGACGAGGCAAGCGTGGTGCCCGCACACCAGATGGAAGCACTGATGAAGCGCATTGAGCAGCATGGTGCGCGCCTGGTGCTACTCGGTGATCGTAAGCAAACACAGGCGGTCGAGGCGGGCAAGCCCTTCGAGCAACTTCAGGACGCAGGGATGCAGCTCGCACATATCACCGAGATCCAGCGTCAGAAGAACGCAACCCTGAAAGCCGCTGTCGAGAAGGCCGCGAACGACAACATCGGCGGTTCCGTTTTTACGCTCAAAGAGAACGTACATCAGGTTAAGGAGGCTCCAGAGCGTCACAAGGCTATCGCGGACGCGTACGCATCCAAGCCCCTTGAAGAGCGCAATAACACACTGATCGTCGTTGGCACGAATGAAGCCCGACGAGAGATCAACAAGCTTGTTCGCGAGAATCTGGAGCTGCCAAAGGGCGAGCTGGTGCGCGCGCTGGAGTCGTTTGACATGACGCGGGCAGAGCATCGTCATGCATCCAGCTATGTGCCGGGGCTCATTGTGCTCGCAGAGCGGGACGGATCGCACGGACTGAAGCGCGGTGAGCACTTCAAGGTTGTGTCGATCGACGCGAATGCGAACACGCTACGCCTGGTCGGCAAGGACACGGGTGAGCTGGTGGTCAATGCGTCGAAACTTGAAGGACTGTCGACGTATCAGCCAACAGAAATCGAGATCGTCCGCGGCGATTGGCTCAGAATGACCCGAAACGACAACAAGCAGGGCGTCTACAACGGCGAGCGGCATCAAGTTGCGGCCGTGGAGGCGGATGCGGTTGTTCTCGAGAACGGCGCGCGTCTGCCGCGCGAGAACGCGATTCACGCTCAGCATGGCTATGCGCAAACCGTCCATAGCGCTCAGGGACTGACGACGAACAGCGTATTGATGGATGCGGACACGAAAAGCCTCACCGCGAACCGGGCCGTTTTCTATGTCGCCATCTCCCGCGCTCGCCACGATATCGCGATCTATACCAACGATCGATCGAAGCTGGCTGAAACGATGAGCCGTGAGCCCAAGAAGTACGCAGCACTCGAATTGCGCGATAACCGGCGCGAGGATGAGGTTTTAAGGGCCATATCGGCTATCCGCCGATCCGAGAAGGACGCCCGGTCAGCGCGGCAAGCGCTGTCCCGAGACATTCGTGGCAGTGCAACCCGCACCACCCAGCAGCGAGCCGCGCGTCGCGGGCGTTCACGCTGATCTAGCCGCCTCGCAGGCGGAAACAAAAAATGATCTTGTAGGTAACACAAGCGGAACTGTGATGGAACAGTTCCGCTTGTTTTCTTTCGCCTGTCCTACAGGACGGGCCTTCTCCCGTCGTTAACCAACCACGTTTTGTCCGACGTTACGTTTTATTACGTTGGCGTGCCTTGCCATACCGTACGGAATACTGTAAATATCACTATAGTTCACTATTTGTATACTTTTAGGGGTCTAGAATGCGTCTTTTCGTGAAACTGTTTGTAACCGCCGCACTTGCTTTCGGCGTGTACGGCAGTGCGTCCGCACAACAGTCCGTGCTGCCGGGTAGCTTCATCCCCAACTTCAACGGGGATATCCAAGAGTCCGACTTTCCCTGCGCCCTGATCCTCTGCTTCGCGAATCCCGCTGGCGTGACGGCTGAGCCCAAGTGCGGGTCGCCCGTCAACTGGCTCATCGACAACTTCATCAAGAAGTTCAGGCCGTGGCCGCTGTGCATCTTCAAAGATCCGTTCGGCACGCAAGTTTCATATGGCAACCAGGCGCACGTCGATTGCCCGGCTGGGTTCACGCCGGAGACGATGAGCAACAGCATGATGGGCATGATCTACGGGAGCAACTACACGGGCGTTTGTTTGCGCCCGGTTCAGTCCTGCGAAACCACTGGCCGCAATGCGTTCACGCCGACCGTAAGCGGATCGGCCTGCCACACCTACAACATTTACAACGACTACGGCTCGGTCGTCCAAAGCTACCACTACGAGTACGTGATTCCGCCGAACGGCGTTACCAGCTACTCGATGCGGCTTACCAGCAGCACATACAACAACACGTTCTTTTTCAACTTGGGCGGGAACGGCACTGGCAACCTGAGCCAATCGATCATCTACAAGAAAGACCCCTACGCGAACAACGGTGCGAGCAACGGAAATGCCTACTTTCGATTCGGCACCAATCATTGAGACGTGTGCGGCCGGCGTCGATGCCCGGCTGTTCACCTCGCTTGTTCGGCAGGAGTCGAACTTCAATCCGTTTGCCATCGGCCTCGATGGCAAAGCGGTTCTAAAAGCCCAGCCTCGCAGCTATGAAGAAGCGGTGAAAACTGCCGTTAACCTGAGACGACAAGGCATAGGATTTTCTGTAGGGCTGTCACAGGTGCATATCTCAAACGTCGTCCGTTTAAAGATGACGTGGCAAGAGGCGTTCGATCCGTGCACGAACCTGCGTACTGGTAGCGAAATCTTTCGCGGGTTCTACACGCAAGCGGTGCAAGCTGGGTATAGGTCAGATAGCGCGGTTTTCGCCGCGCTTCGCGGCTTCAACTCGGGGAGCGTGCACAACCCCGTCAGCAACGGCTATGCGAAGGCGATTCTCGTTCGTATCGGAGTCGCCCCCGCAACGCCATCACCTTCCGTCGTGTCTTCGCTGCCCGCAGTGGCGGCGGAATCTGCTCGGACAGCACCCGAGCAAGACGGTAGCAGCCCCGATATGTTTGCCGCCCCGTCGACGTCGCTCTTTGGTGAGCGGCGCGACGTCCTCGCGCAAGCTAAATCCGCCAGTGTCGCCGTGGCCGACGTCGCGCAAGCCGGAGCACCTCAGTCGATCGAGACCGGGGGTGCGCCGGTCGTTTTGCGCGCATCGGTCGTTCCCTAAATATCTCACCCAGCGGGGAGGGAGGGCCAACGAAGACGCGCCTAATGCTTGGAATCACTTTTTTCTGTAGTTCAGGACACTAAAAATACATAAACAGTGTACAATATGCCTATATTTAGTCTCTCGAAATGGGGGTTTTCGGTGTGGTGTAATGCAGGGTTTATCACTTCGCACAGACCACCACAGGGAACCCCATGAGACTTCAAGACATTGCGGCGCTGGCGGGCGACATAGCTCACATCAAACTTAGGCAAAACTCCGCCGGACTCTGGGAGGTCGGCGTTTTCTTGGGGGGCGCGATATCGCAAGAACACAAGGTGACGAAGTTTCACAACAGGGCCGAACCGCGTACGTGGAAGAGCTTGGACAAGCTGGTGGGGACACTGGAATCCGTCTTTCACTGTCGGTTTGAAGAAATAGATATCCCATTCCAAATACGGATACAACATGACCAAACAGAAGAAGGGGGCGCTTAGCAAGCTGAGCGCCATTCGCGCACGTATCACGGCCGAGCGCGTCGGTCGAATCTATAGCGTTGCCATCGTCGGCGGTTACACGTTTCTCGCGCTGACCGATCCGGCGACCGCCCAATCCCTTCGCTCTGCGGGCGAGAGCGTCTTCAACACCATCTATGGCGTGGTGGGCGTCGCCGGCGGCATCGCAGGCGTCACCACCGCGATCAACTGGAAAATGGGCAACTTCCTCGGTGCCCGTGATCCCAAGCAAGCGTTCGTCAACTCCCTCATCGGCACCGGTGCTGCTTTCGGCATCGTCGGTATCGTCCAGTGGGTCAAAACGGCGACGGCCGGGTCGAGCAGCATCAGCGGCGTCTAAGCATCATGGAAGACGACAACTTGATTGAGAGTGTCGTCATCCGGGCGGGGCAACGCCCCGCCATGATGCTCTACGTTCCTCTCTCCATCTTCCTGCTCGAAATGCTGATCGGCTTGGCCTTGTTTCGCCTCGTCGGTTTTTGGGTCTTCACCCTCGTACCGATTCATTTCTATTTCGTTGTCAAGACGGCCGGCGACTACCACTGGCTATCCACCTTGAAGGCCGACGTCTATCACTGGTGGCTCTTTGTGGCAAACAAAGGGCTGCAGGGGAAAAAGGTTGTGACCTTCTGCGCAGAACCGCCGAAAGCAAGGACGAACGACTATGACGGTCTCTTCTGACCTGATCACCAACGAAACGCCCGCGACCAAGTACATACCGTATCGAAGCCAGCTCAACGCAACGACGTGTACGACGATCGAGCGTGACGTAACGTCGACCATCCAGTTCCGCGGCATTCCGTTCGAAACGATGAGCAAGGAGGAACTGGACGGCTACACACGGCAATGGTTCTCGACCATCAATACGCTGGGCGCGAACAACGCGCGCGTTGCGCTGTGGTCTCATCTGGTGCGACGACAATTGCAGTACGACATTTCGGGCATTGAGTACGACAACTCGTTCTCCGAGATGCTGGGCTCGCAATACGCTGAGCGTGTCGGCAAGCAAACGTACTATGTGAACGATCTGTTCCTCTCGCCCGTATATCGTCCTGCGCCGGGGCGTGCCGAGCGTATTGGCGCGAAGCTCGACAAGAAGGGCGGCCAGGCTGTTGCGGCAGTCGCGCTTGAGCAAATGGAACGCATCACTGCGCAACTGGTTCGAAGCATGCGCCGGTTCCAACCGACCGTTCTTGGCGTGCGCGAGTTCGATGACAAGCCGGCGGTGTCCGACCTTCAGTCGTTCTACGGAATGATCCTGAATGGGGAGTGGTCGCCGGTGCCGCTCGACACCTTCTCGGTTCGATACGGAATCCAGCGAAACGATCTCAATTTCGGCACCGAAGTCATCGAGATCATGGGGCCGACGCGCTCGCGCTACGCCGGCATCATTGGCCTCAAGGCCCCGTACGGCGCAGAAATGGCGAACGCTCGGATCTTTCATCCGCTGCTGCGCTTGCCCTGTGAGTTCATTCTGAGCCAGTCGCTCACGTTCATGCCTTTCAACGAGGCTGACAAGTTTCTCGAAAAGCAGATCAACAACTTCAGCAGCACCGATGAATCGGCCAACGCCGTCCAGTTGAAGCAGTTGCGTGACGCGCGAAGCAATCTTGCGGCTGGCAAATTTGGCATGGGCCAGCACGAATTCATTCTGACGGTCTACGGCGACTCCATCAAGGAGGTCAACGAGGCCATCGGCATGGCCGTTGCCGCGCTCGAAGAGAAGAGCATGATCGCGATCCGTAAGCGTCGCGGCAAACTGATTTCACAGTATTTCAGCATGCTGCCGGGCAACTTCCTGTTGGATCGGCTCGACGCGATGCCGATCAGCACCGACAACTTCGCTGCCTTCTTCCCGATGCACAACTTCATGACGGGGCGCGCAGATGGGAGTCAGTGGGGCATGCCGATCACCGTCCTGAAGACGACGAGCGGCGCGCCGTACTTCTTCAACTACCACGTCTCCCGGAAGAGCATGAAAGATCAGGGGGTGCAACTCGAATACGTCGATGACGAGGACGAGAAGCAGATCACCGAAGAGGAAGAGGAAAAGGCAGAGCTGGAAGGGCGTTCGGTCAGGGAACACCGCAAAGAGCTGGGCAATTACACCATCATCGGCCCGTCCGGCAGTGGCAAGACGCTGACTAAGCTATTCCTCCGCGCGCTGCTGCGCAAGCGTCGCAAAGGCGCGGGGATGCGCCCGATCAAGACGTTCGCATGGGACAAGGACTACGGCGAAGAGATCCTTGTCTGTGCCATGGGCGGAAAGTATTTTCGGTTCGAGGACAGCAAGCCGAGCGGGCTCAATCCGTTTGGCCTGCCTGATACACCGCAGAACCGCTCCTTCATCATGACTCTGCTGATGTGGTGCGCAGAGAGCGATCCGACCTACACGCGATCCGGTTCGGACGAGGAAACGTTGCTCAAGGTGATCGGTGACGTGTATGACCTGCCGACTACCCGTCGACTCTCGCGGATCATGGACACGCTTCCTGGTCCGATTGATGCGGTACGTACTGCGGGCGGGGTGGTTACTGGTCTAAAGGCTGCACTGCGCCGGTGGGTAGGCAACGACAGTCCGTATGGCTGGGTTCTCGACAACGCATACGATCGATTCGATTTGACTGGCGCGAATGACTTCGGGTTCGACATGACGTCGTTCCTTGACAACGCATATGCGCGCACGCCGATCCAGCTTCTCATCAACCATAAGATCGAATCGGCTATCGACGGTAGCCCGTTCGTTCTCGATATTACTGAGGCGTGGAAGGCCCTGAAAGATCCGTACATGCAATCGATGATCGAGAACAAGGCGAAAACGGTACGAAAGCAACTCGGGCTGATCGGGCTCGATACGCAAGATCCGACAGATCTGACCACTTCGCCAATCAAGGGGACGCTGCTGCAACAGTTCCCGACGCAGATCTATCTGCCGAACGACAAAGCGGATCGGGCCGATTACATCGACGGCATGAAGCTGACGGCGCGCGAATTCAAGTTCGTTACTACTGACATGCTGGAAGAGCCCGGCCAATTTTTGCTGAAGCAAGGCAAGGAGTCCGTAGTGGTTCGCAACGATCTTTCTGGCATGGATGACATGAACGCCGTGCTGTCAGCAAGTATCGAGAACGTCATGCTGGTGCGTGATTTGATCGAGAACAACGGGGATGACCCGAACGTCTGGTTGCCGAAATTCTTTAAGACAAGGAGCTAATCATCATGCTGCGGAAGATCCTCATCGCTGTTGCTGCAACGTTCACGATCGGCGCGCACGCGCAGGGCGTACCCACTTACGACAACATGGCGGCCATCAACATGGCTCAGCAGCTCGTCCAGGCCGCTCAACAGGTCGCCCAGCTCAAAGCGCAGTACGACCAAATCAAGGCGCAATTCGAGTCACTGAACGGTTTGCGCGATATTTCCAACCTGCTGAAGAACAAGCTGCTCACGCAGTTCCTCACGCCTGACCAGCAAGCACTTCTGAACGCGTTGCGGAGCGGCAGCATCAATGGGACGTTGGCCGGTCTCAGCGGCACGCTCGGGGACATTCAACAACAGAACGCGATCGTGAGCTGTCAGTCGGGCTACAGCAATGCGGCGATGCAAGCGGACTGCAATAAGCGCTGGAAACAGGCATCGCTGTCTCAGTACGTCGGCTCACAGGGGTACGAAGCTGCCGCGCAGAACATCGACAACTTGCAGCAGTTCCTGTCGAGCATCCAGTCGGCACCCGACCCGAAATCGCTCCAAGACCTTCAGGCTCGTATCGCGCTGGAGCAAGTCAAGCAGTCTGCCGAATCGCAAAAGCTGGCGATGTTCAAGGTGATGCAGGACGCGCAGGACAAGATGGACCGACTCAACGCGTCGGCTTCCACGGGAAAGATGCTGTCCGGCGGCACGGGCATCCGCTTCTAAACCAGTTTTAACAGAGAAAAATCATGAGGGCACCCTTTTACACGATCGCAATCGCGGCTCTGCTTACCATGCTCGGGGCGTGTGGTCAGCACAAGGCCGACGCGGACAACCAGAAAGCGTCCGAAGCGAAGCCGGTTGCTGATCCGATCAAGGCGGCACATACCTACTACGACGGCACCGATACCGCTCCGTGGCTCGCGCTGAACAAGGCTTGCAAAGGCGAGATCGCGGGTGGTAGCAAGGGCGTCAACTGCGAGGCATATACCGCCGCCAGCGCCGAAGCCGACAAGCTCATCCGCGCGAATCCCGCGGGGTTCGTCGGCCTGCGTGTTCGCCTGAAGTAAGGAACGTACGCCATGGCATCCGCCACTTTCTCGGATTTTTTTCAGAGCGTCGACAGCGTTCTGCACAACGTGTTTACAACCGCAGCGGCCGGCATGTCGAACTACATTCTGCCGGTGGGCTGGGTGATGTTCGGCATCTCCGCGCTGGTGTGGTCGCTGCTGCTGATGCAGGGCAAGATCGAATCTCCGGTGCAGGACTGGTTCTGGAAAGGCTTCGTGTGTGTGCTGATCCTCTACGCGGCCGGAAACTACTACTCATCGTGGATATCTGGCCCGCTGTTTCAGCTCCCCACTGATCTTTCTCATGCCATTGGCACCAGCGGGAACCCGAGCCAAGTTCTCGACTCGCTCGATGACAAGATGGAAGGGCTATGCAACGGCATTGCCGTCGCAATGGTCGACAACTTCCAGAACCTGAACGTCGGTGGTGGAGTAGTGATGTTGGTCGCACTCGTACTCGTTGCGATCGCATCGATTCTGTTGTTGGTTGCGGCCGCCTACAACATGCTCTATGCGAAGTTCGGCCTCGCGTTCGCACTCGCGGTTGGCCCGTTCTTTGTGGTTTGGCTGATGTGGAAGCAGACGCAACAGTGGTTCTGGTCGTGGATGAATACGATTCTGTACTTCGTGTTCCTCATTGTCGTATCGTCGCTGTTTATCGTCATGTTCGTTCAGATCACCGACAACTACATGACGAAGCTGGCTACCGCAGTGGGGGGACTCGCGCCCGCCGGGGCCGACGCGAGTTTGGCGGAGAAGATCGCAGGGTTGCTGAAGCAAGCTGTGTTGCCACCTGATCCGAGCTACGCGCAAGCGTCGCTGAACATTCTGAGCATCGCGTTCCAGCTCGTATTCATTTGCATCCCGCTGTTCTTCATCGAGATCCAGCTTCCCACGATCGTCGCAAGCATGACCGGTGGACAAGGCGGTAGCGTTGGCAGTGGCGGGTTGATGCTAATGCAAGCGGTTCGAACGGCAGCAATGGCGGGCGGAAAAAAAGCCTAAAGCAAAAAAATAGCAAGGAGCAGAGAACATGAAACAAATCACGGTCGCCGCTCTCGCGGCGCTAACCCTCGCTTTGTCCGCATGCGGCACGACTGAGCCCCCGCCCCCTGAGTGCAAGGGCACGCCGCGGGCCGTCAATCACCTGCCCGTTTCGCGCGCAGCGCTTACCTGCGAGGATCATCTGGCATGAGAACGCCTAAGCAAGTCTATGCCGAGAACGTATCGTTCGAAGAGCACAACGAGCAGACGAAGGATCGCCGGATAAAGCAATTCAAGTGGGCGGCAATCAGCGGGTGGAGCGTTGCGCTTCTGTCAGCGCTATCCGTTTCACCGCTGTTGCAGCTTCAGCACATCATCGCAACGGCGATCGTTGTCGATCGAGGGACTGGCGACTACAAGATCGAGCGCGACAGCATGGTTGTGGTGTCCCCCGGCAGCCCTGACTTCAATCAACGTGCTGTTTCAGATCTCGGCAGGTTCGTGAAGGCGAGAGAGGGGTTCTCTCGCGCAGAGGCCGACGCAAACTACAAGACGGTATGGCTTATGTCGTCGCAAAGTCTACGCGGTCAGTGGGATGCGTACTACAAGCCGGATCTCAACAAAACATCGCCGCTTAACGTCTTCGGTCAGGCCGACGTGAAGCTGCTCCAAAACTTCTCGTACTCATTCTTGCCGACGAGTGAGCCTGGTGTTCACGTAGCTCAGGTTCGGTACGACTTGATTACGCAGGTCGGGCAACTGCCGCCGACGAGTCAACGCATGGTTTCGACGGTGACGTTCAAGTATGGAAAGGCGAATGTCCCGACAGACCTTGACGACTACACGCTGAATGCGTTCGGCTTCGAAGTGACGAACTACCACGCCGACACTGACGGCCCGTCGCGAACGCTCACGCCTGCCGGCGTGATGCAAGCGCCCTCGTCGCCACCGCAGCCCTATATGCCCCAACCGCCTGTGCAGCAGTATCCGCAGCCCGCTCAGATCGTTAACGGGGGCAGCAAATGAAGATCCGTACGCTACGCATCGCTGCGCTGATAGCGATGTTCGCGTGCGAAGCAGCGCACGCGCTGACCGTCCCGGAATCGAGCCCGCAGGACAAGCACTTGCAGGTAGTGCCGTTCACAAGCGATGTGATCGCCGTCCAAGGCAAGGTTGGGATGATGACGCGCATTCGCTTTGGCGAAGGCGAGACCGTCATCGACTACGGCATGGGCGATAAATCGGCATGGACGGTGAAATACTCCGGAAACCAGATTGCTTTCGTGCCGAAGGCGGTTGACGGCGACACCAACCTGCTTGTCATCACGAACCGGCACGAATACTGGTTCTCGGTGGCCATGTCGGCCGACAGCTTCGAGCTGGCTCAGCAGCCCGACGAATCCAGCAAGAAGAAGCGCGCGAGCGCGAAGAAGGCGCACTTGCCGACGACTTGGCAGCTCAACATCGACTATCCACTTGCGGAACGTCAGGCGGTTGCCGCGAGCGATCCCAAGGTAAAAGCAGTGAAGGCGAAGGCACGATTCGAATCGGCGTTCGAGCGTGCGAAGCGAGAAGGGCGGCTCGATGCGGACTATGGCTACATCGGCCCTGATGAATTGCTTCCGACTGCCGCGTACAACAATGGCGAACTGACCTTCATCCTGTTTCCCAGCACGATCGCGCTTCCGCAGGTCTACGAGAAGGGCGTTGATGGTGTCGAATCGCGTGTTGCGTCGCATATGGAAGGCGACATGCTCGTTGTCCATACGGTCGTACGCAAGCTGATCATCCGGCGCGGCCGTCTTGCAGGATGCTTGATCGACGGCCAGTTCAACCCGAGCGGTGCAAACACAAACACCTATACGATTTCTCCGGACGTTCAACGAGTTTTGAACCCCGCCGGTGAAGAAGCGAAGGCCGGCGAGGAGGCCAGATAATGCGACTCAGAGACAAAACCGTTGAAGCGGCCGACCAGGATCGCATCGAGCTGAAAGAGCAGGTAGTAGCAGGTGCTACCCCCGGTCAGAAGCTGATCGGGGGGCTGACGGCCTTTGCAGCAGTCGGCGTCATTTTGGGCGGGCTGGGCTACAAATTCTGGTATTTACCGGCACACGGCGGCCCGGTTCCGACTGCCCTTCAGCAGCAGGAGCAGAAGGCCGATCAAGCTCCCCCGAAATCGCCAACCTTGTCTGTCCCGACCGGCGCGACCGCCGCGGCGGTTCCCGGCATGCCGGCTGCTGGCGGCCAACCTCCGCTACCGCCGGGGATGATGGGCGCACCGACCGGCGGTGGCAGCTCCGCTGGCTCGGCAGATATGGCGCAAGCGAATGCCCAGCTCGAACAGCAGCGTATGCAGGCGCAGGCAGCAGAGAAGGCGAAGCGAGAGGCGGATCAGAAGATCGTCCTCGATCGCAAGCTCGGGAGCGACATGGGAGCGATGCCCGGACGTGGCGATTCGGGAATCATGCCGGTTTCGGCTCAACCTCAGCAGCCGGGCGGAATGCCCGGCGTTACGCCGGCGTTCCCAATGCCCGGCATGGGCGGCAACGGAGGTTCGGCGCAAAGCGGTGACTTTTCAGCGCGGCTGATTCCGACGTCGACGCCGAAAGTTACGGCCACGCTGATCCCGAATCCGACCTTCACGGTTAAGAAGGGAACGCCCATCTCCTGCACGCTCGATACCGCCATCAATAGCGAAACGCTGGGCTTCGTGAGTTGCACGGTATCGCGACCCGTCTATGGCATGGATAGTCGCGTAGTCCTGATCGATCGTGGAAGTACTGTCGACGGCGAAATATCCAAGGGGCCGGAGCGCGGGAAGGCTCGTGCGCCGGTGCTGTGGGGAAGAATCGTGACGCCGTTGCATGTCGCGATTCAAGTCAATTCGCCCGGCACTGATACGCTCGGCGCGGCGGGCATCACTGGAAGCATCGACAACCACTATTGCGAGCGCTTCTGTGGTGCGTTCCTTTTCTCGTCCATGCAAGACTTGATTCAAGGTGGTATGCAGGCGTTGACGAGCAAATCCAGTGGAAGCACAAACATCGTTCTTCCGCAAAACACGCTCAATAGCGGGCAGACCGCTGCCGCGGAAATCTTGCAGCAGGGACGTGATGTGACGGCCACTTTCAGCAAGAACCAAGGCGACGAGATCTCGATCACCGTCGCGCGGGATCTCGATTTTTCCAGCGCATACCATCTGGAATCGGCACAACAATGAACTTCACGGAGCAGGAACACGTCGCGGCTCGTCTGGATGGATTTGATCCGGAGGAACTGGGCGCACTGAAGCATCGACTGCGGTTGCTCGATCCGTTCATGGTCGATGACGACGTGCAAGAAATCGCAATTGATGAGCCCGGCGGGGCTTGGTTGTGGAAGTCAGGCCACTGGTCTTATGTCGAAGTGCGTGATCTGGATTTTGCTTATCTCGCGACGCTGGGCCGCAATCTGGCGAACTTCACGAAGAAGCCATTCGACCGCTTCAACACGTCTTTGTCGGGGCATATGCCGGTGACGGGTGAGCGAATCGAAATGACTCACCCGCCGACCTGTCCAGAGAAGCAGCACTATCTCAACGTGCGAAAGCACTCGGTGCGATCGTTCCCGCACGACCATCTCGTTGAGATGGGCTACTACGCCCATACGCGTCATGAGTTCGCGTTGACGATCCCGGATGATCAACGGAAGCGGATTGAGGCTGGCTTGCTCGATGAGGAACGTGCGCTTTGGGAGATGGCGAAGACCGGAAACTGGTCAACCTTCATGAAACTTGCTGTCGAGTCAAAGCAGAACATCGTCGTGTCAGGAGCTACAGGTAGCGGCAAGACTTCGTACTTACGCTCATGTGTCGAGTTCGTTCCGACATACGAGAGGCTGATCACGGTTGAGGACACGCCCGAAATGCCGTTGCCGAACCACCCGAACCACAACCGATTGCTGTATCGGAAGAGTGATACCAACGGCGAGCAACTGGAAGGGGCGACGGCGAAGGACGTTCTTCATAGCGCGATGCGCAAGACGCCGGATCGTGTATTTATGGCTGAGTTGCGTGGCGACGAAGCCATGTTCTACTTGTCCGGTGTGCTCGCGTCGGGGCATCCCGGAGGGATGACAACGACCCACGCTAATTCGCCGAAGGATGCATTTTTCCGCCTCGCGATGCTCATCAAGCAATCTACGACGGGCGGCGGAATTGACCTGAAAGATATCTTGATGTTGCTCAGACAGACTGTTAACGTCGTCGTGCAACTCACGTTCGATCGCACGAAGGGGCGACACGTACCCGCCATCTACTACGATCCGATATATCGACTGTCACTGCTGGATTGACGAATGGAAGCACACACAACGCCGCCTACCGAACCACCCGACCCGGACAACGAACACGAATTCGATGAGTTCGACGGATGGGGAGGGCGCGGCGATCACGATTTCGATATTCGCGACACCATTGATAACTCCGAGCTGCACTGAAGGCAAGGCCGTCCAATCGTCTGGAGAAGAATGTGGAACATGAAGATAATTATGTATCGTTCGAAGAAATTCAATACAACGAACTCTCGAATCAGGTAGCGAAGTGGTCGGGCACTTCGGTGTCGGATCTCCCTAGCGGCGCTATTCATGAGTGGCCGTCGATCTTCACCGATTCGGATCGGGTTGCCAACACCGTTCCTGAGCAATATCGCGGCCTGGTGAACGGAGAAAGAGGGGCGGACATCGAGTCTCAGATTCGTATCTACGCCGTCGACACGCAAGGAAATGCGCTTGTCGAAAAGCGCGAGTCGGACAAGTATCTCGACGCTAACGGCAGCAGCATCCACATCGTTACGAAGGAGCAGGCATTTGCGATGGTTGAGCAGTACCGGCGAGACGCGGTCCGATCCGGGCTTGACTCGGCATCGGACGCAGACATGGCAAATCGACAGAACGTCCGCGAGCACCGGGCGTTACCTTCGGCCGGGGAAGCAGACGTTGCAAACCAGTTCAAGGGGACGGCGAGTGCGGAGAAGTTGGCGATCCGGGGAGCAGAAGCCGCGGTGGAGGAAAAAATGCAAGCCCAATATGTATCGGTGGCCGATGGTGTCAGGCGTGTTGAAGCGCCCGATGGAGAGGGGTATCTGAAGGCTGTCGAGACGTCGGATAGCAACGGGCTCCCGAATGGTCGATACGACCTGACTAAAGCCATCGAGGCGAATCGTCAGGCCGATCGAACCTATGACGGCCAGGTGCTGCACAAGGACAAAGAGAGCGTCTATCACCTCGTCGGTGAAGAGCTGTTCAAGCACTCGATGTTCGAGATCGCGAAGCACAAGCTGCCGGAGATCGGCTCGCATCTCGCAGTGACGTACGCCGCCGGCATTCCGCAGATCCCGGTCGAGGCAACCGCCGCATACGTTGCGCCGCAGCCGCCGCATCACACGCGGCCCGTCGAGAGCATGGAAGCGAACCGCGCGCGAGCTGAAGTAGCGAAAGACCTTCAAGTGTTGTTCGCTCACGATCCGCGTGTTGTCGACAAGCTGTCTGCCAGTTCGGAGGCTGGAGCGCGTGGTGCGGCGGCCGGGGCGCAGATCGATGCGATCGCTGCGAAGGTGAATGTTCATCAGGAGTATGCAGGCGAGTTGAAGCGCGTTTCGCCCGACCTGTTCGAGAAAACTGCGTCGCCGGCGATGAAGGAGCGGATCGCGACGATGGTTGAGGTGGCTGAGCGAGCCGACCAAGCAAAGACTCTGACCGGCAAGACCCAAGCCGAGTCCGGCGACAAGCAACAGCATGGCAATGGCGACCAGAAGAAGGACGTGGAAAAGGAACGTCGCGGGTTTCAAGTTCCTTCGCACATTCGAACGAGCGTCGAGGCCCGGACCCAGCAAGCTCGCGATCTTTTGACGAAGGCGCACACGCTTCAGCCGCTCTACGCGGCCCAGCCGCAGCGCGACCATCAGCGGCCGAAGCCGCCGGCCGCCACGAAGAAGCGTGGCATGTCTCGCTGATCGAATTCTCTGCCGGCCTTTGTGCCTTGCGCGCGACACAACAGTGCCGCGCGCTTTTTTTTATTGAGTTTCGGCGCGGAATGCCGTTAAACCGGGTAGCCATTTATGGGGCCGTGAGGCAAGCCGCGTGTAGAATCAATGTAGATACAAGCCGCTTGCCATTTTCGTGGTTGGTATCTACAATGGATATACATTCGGAGCGAGATATGGAACTAAAAATTCAGAAATGGGGTAACAGCGCGGCAGTCCGGCTGCCCGCTGTATTGCTGGAGCAGATCGGCGCATCGGCAGGCAGTTCGCTGAACGCCGATGTGCGGCCCGATGGCGTGTTGCTGACGCCTGCTCGCCGTAAGTATTCGCTGGATGAACTGGTCGCGCAGTGCGACCAGAATGCTCCGCAACCCGCTGACCTTGCTGCCTGGGTCGAAGCAAAGCCAGTGGGGCATGAAGCATGGTGAGGCGCGTCAAATTCGAGCGTGGCGATATCGTGCGCGTCAGCCTGAATCCCACGATAGGGAAGGAGCAACAAGGGGATTTCCGGCCCGCGCTCGTTCTCTCGCCTGCTGCGTTCAACGCGCTCGGCGTGGCGCTCGTTGCACCGATCACGCAGGGAGGCGAATTCGCGCGATATGCCGGATTCGCCGTGCCTCTCTCGGGTGCGGGAACTGAAACGCAGGGCGTGGCGCTTGTGAACATGGTTCGCACGCTCGATCTTGAAGCGCGGGGTGCCCGCAAGGTTGAGCGCGCACCGGTCGAAGTTGTCGAAGATGCGCTCGCTCGCCTGCAAACCATTTTGGAATAACGGAATAAGCGAATGAATTTCTTGCAGCCAAACAGGCAGTGGATCGAAGAGGCCGACGCCGCGATCCGAACGGTCAATCCGAGTGCCGCCGAAGTCGTTGAGGCGACTCGTGGTTTCGCTGTGTTGGGGCGTGAAGGCGTGCTTACCGCGCGCCTCTCCGATGGAACCCAGTGGCAGATCAACGGGCAGGACGTGCGACAGCTTACCGCCGACGAAATCGCCGCTCGGGCTCGGCTCCACGAATCGTTTCAGTGAGACGACGGGTTGTCGCTCGGGTTCAACGAATAGGAAAACTCACTGCAAATGATGAAGCTCACACCTCACGAAATTCTGACGTACCTCGGCATCAGCATTCCGCAAGACGGCCTTGATATCAACTCGCACGACCTGTATCTGCATGCGACGTTGCTCCGTCTTCTCGGGCAGCAGATGCGCGTTGACGCTATTCCTGGTACTGAGTTGGCTGAACTCCTTGCCGGCCTGCACGGCGTCCACTTCGGGCCGGGCGCTGTTGTACCCGAGCGCTGTTCTCGCGCGCGACGGGCATCACTTCACGATCGGCAAAACGATCTACGGTATGTCAGCGGTGCCGTCGAAGTTGCCCGCCTAAACCCCGGAAAATTGCACCATGTTCAAGAACCTCAATCGCACGGTTGACGAAAAGAGTCTCCGGGCATTCATCCTCGGGGCAGCGCTCGCGCTCATTGGCCTGATCGCGTCGGCCATCATCGGCTCCTTGATCCCGCTTTGCCTTGGCCTGTCTGCGTATTGCGTGGCGTGCTGGCCGCTGTTGAAGCGCCTTGGCTTTGTCGCCTTGACTGGCCGTTACCCACGGTAGGGAAAATTCGCTGGCGTGGCCAGCATGGATGACCGACTTGTGCGCGTTAATCGCGAATTAGCTAACACCCCATGAACCCGGAAAATTGCGAGATGGCTGGCGACGTTCACAAGCAACTGGTGACGCTTGGCGAGAAGTGGCTGAAGCGACAAGGATTCTCGGTCGTCGCTAGCGAACTTGTCACGGGTGGTACGAGAGAGCAGGCCGACGTGATCGGTTTTCGCACGAATTGTTCGGCGGTAATCGAAGCCAAGGCGTCACGGTCGGATTTTCTCGCTGACGCACGCAAGCCGCATCGGATGGCAGGCGGATTGGGGGTGTATCGCTTCTACCTGTGCCCGCCTGGTGTAATTGAAGTGTGCGACCTGCCGGAGCGTTGGGGACTGTTATACGCACAAGGGCGCAGCGTGCTCGACGTGCTGCGCCCAACAGGAAACGGATGGCCGTCGCCGGGTTCAGCGTTCAGCGACTGGCACGCGTTTCAACACAAGGCCGACGTCGATGCGGAGCGTGGCGTCCTGTTCTCGATAGCACGGCGGCGATCGTTGTCACGGTCAGATGAGCAGTACGAAAAGCGGTTGCAAGAGGAAACTCGACGTGGCGACCGGCTCGCGCGAGAAAACGCCGAGTTGGCCGAGAAGGTGCGAAAGCTGGAACTCGATCTGTATTTGGCCGAGCGCGGACTTCAAGCGGGCAAGCAAGGCCCGGCCGAGTTGAAGGCTGCGATACGTCGAAAGATTGCATAGGAAATTCGCCGCCACGCGCGGCATTGGAAAGTGCGGAGATTAAAATGAATTTGAAATATAGCGCTGCGTTCAGCTTTGCAGTTCTCGTGTTTTGTTCGCTCGTGTCGAGCAAGCTCGATATTGGCACTGGCTTCTTGATGATCGTTTCCTTCGCTGCACTCAACGGTTGGTTTTTTATCTACAACCTATGTCGGTATTTCGAGGCGATCATCGCGCTGCGCACCGATATCGACGCGAAATCAAGTTCGGCAAGCGCGTCGAGCACCTGACCACGGAAAATTCGCCGGCGCGGCCGGCACTAGAAATCGGAACACTCGCGATGGCTGGTGATCGGGAAAAATGAACCAAGTAATGAAACGGAATCTGTTCATCGCTGTGGCCGGCGTCGCGGTCTTTGCGACTCTACTGCCGGTGGCAACATGGGTTGGGCGTACAGCGGGGCGTGAGGACGGCAAACGGGCCATCGAGCGCGTTCAGCTCGTCTGGCCGTCCATTCTCTCGATGCCGACCGAGGATCGTGCGCTTATCGCTTCGCTTGGTATGCAATGTCGTTTACAAGACCGGCCGCTGGTCGCCAATGAGGTTATCGCGTGCTTGCGTGATGCCGCGGCAGATCCCGATACGAATTTCCCTACCGGTGTCGACAGAAGAGCAGCGCAAGCACGTTTGAACGAGCTGTTGCGCTTGCGACAGCATACGTGAGGATGGTGATGGGAAAGAAAGCCACGACGGGCGAAAGCGGATTGCCTGACGGCAGGTACATGGCGAAGTGCCGAGAGCGAAACGCTATAGCCGCCGGAATGAATGGTCATAGCTTGGTATGGCCGACCGCGATATTGCGGGTAGCTAATGGAATCGCGATATTCGAGCGAGATGGAGTTAAAGTGTGGTCGTGCAACGCGATGTATGCCGCCACCCACTTTGAAATTGAGGATGTCTGAAATATAAGCCGCTGCTTCGGCTTCGTCGGGTATGTCGATATGTCTATCATTGGCGCGACGCGATTAGATCAATCAATCGCTAAAAGGATAGACATAACGAATTACAAAAAATATAATAGACCCATAAATGACGAACAACAGGAGCAGAGATGAAAAACACTTTTCGGGCGGTCAGCGACGCCGATTCGGTTGATATCCCGGCAGGCATTGCGCGGAGCGCACGCTACAGCCGGGCAGTCGCAATCGCAGAGCGCGAGATCGTCCCGGTTCCGCAAGAGTTTGCCAACGAGTGCCGGTTTCGCGTTCCCGTTGCCATGACCAGCTCAGCATGGGAAGAGTGCGTTGAGTGGGCCGAGGCCGGTACTTCGGACGTCGTATGGGACGTTCTCTTTGCTGCCCTGGGCGCAATTCGCTCGAAGACGAGCAAGGCGCGTAGCGCGGACTTCGCGGTGCTGAGGGTCGCCACCGGGCAGAGCGAGGCCACGCCCGTCTCGCTGCGCGCAGAAGTCGAGGCCGATGACGAAGGCCAGCCCGCGCTCACCATCTATCTGGCAAGTGAATGATCACCCACGCTTGCGGCCACGACGGCCGCAGGCGCTCGCGAGGAACCCAAAATGCTCGAAATTTTCCTGCTTGTCTCTGCATCTGTCTTGGCTTTTCCGTTCGCCGTGCCGCGCGATCGCCGGGCGACCACTGTGGTCGTTCAGCATCCGTTTGTGGCGGAGGGCGAGCGGTGAAGCTCTGGTGGTCGCGGAATGGGCTGGTTTCAGCTCCCACCGGCCTTGCCGTTAACACGTTGTCTGATCCTGTCGCCAGACTAGCCGCAAGCGTGAAGACCATATGCTGATGATTGTCCTATCTACCACGCCCCTTCAGCTCGTCGTTTGCTTCATCGTCGCGTTTGCGCTTCATCGATGGGCCGGGCGCTCAACATCGATGCTGGGACTCTCGTATCCGCTGCTTATGGTTGTACTTGCGTTCACCGGTGCAGTGTGGCTTGCGCAATGGGCCGCACGCTGGACGTGGGGTGTCAGCGTGGCTATGTGGTACTGCGCGGGAGCGGTCGGTGCAGTTAGCCTGGTGCTGATCGCGGTCATGCTTCTGGCGCTACATGCAAAGGGCATGGTCGAGCGGCAGCGCGAGAGGCGGATCGGCCTGATTCTGGAGGTGCGTTATCCCGGTGCGAGAGCGCGGCGACGCACCAGTGGGGCTTGGCAACTAATAGACGCAAGATCCGGGCGGGTGCTGGATGAATTGACGTCGACGGATGTGGCTCGCTGCGTGCGAACTCATATTCGAAACTGATAGAGGGAATCAATGATGAAATGCGTTCGAGGGGTAGGGCTCGTATTCTGCGTTGCGGCTGCGCTTGCGTCGGCTGTCGCCGCGGCCGATCCGATGCCGACTGGTGCGGGCTACGAGGTAGGATTCTCGCCGGCCGGTACGGCGTTGCCGATGATTGTTCGAGGGATCGAGCAGGCGAAGACGTCGATTCTCGTTGCTGCTTACTCCTTCACCAGCAAGCCGATCGCGACGGCGTTGGTCGCAGCGCAACGGCGCGGGGTGAGGGTCGCGGTTGTGGCGGACAAGGCGCAGAACTCGCGGCAGTATTCGGCAGTATGGTATCTGGCGAATCAAGGCGTCCCAGTACGGCTCAACGATCGATATCAAGACCAGCACAACAAGTTTATGGTGATCGACGGTAGCCACGTCGAAACCGGCAGCTTTAACTTCTCGTCGTCGGCTTCTTACAAGAACGCCGAGAACGCCCTGTTCCTGCGCAACGTCCAGCCCATCGCCGCTCAGTACGATGCCGAATGGCGTCGGCTGTGGCAGGAAAGCACGGATCTCAACGGAAGGTACTGATGCCGGTGAGCGCTGCTTATGTCGCGGAGATTCTGAAACTGATCGCAATTGCCGCTTCCATCGGGGGCGGTATCACGTATCTCGTTACGCGGGCTGAGCGACGCGAGAGAAGGACTAGAATGCCGACAGACTCGGATCGCTGGAAGCGGAGTGTGTACAACCCGCGAGAATTCAGGCGGAACCGGAATGACATTTTGTGAGATAGACAAATAGAATTACACGGTATATCATAATGTCTATCTATGCGCGAGGATATGGAATGAGGCTTGAAATCACGATCACTGGAGTTGAACCGGCATCGAACCCGGATCTTCCGAGCCACCTTTTTCCGGGGGTGGGTAGTGCTGGCGCAACATTTCGCGTCACCTCTGGAACTGCCCCGGATCGGGACAAGATGAGCGACCTACTTGGCTCGGCCGTTGTCGACGCTCAACTGGTTCACTA